>NZ_JBIUXX010000029.1:43711-70691 GCF_044744235.1 Pseudomonas sp. NPDC087346 | reverse complement strand
CACTCCTACAAGGGATCTGTGGTGAACGCAGATCCCAGGCAAGACGAACAAACCCTGTGGGAGCGGGCTTGCCCGCGATAGCGGAGTATCAGACGACATCAATGTTGGATGTAACGACCCCATCGCGGGCAAGCCCGCTCTCACAGTAGATCTACAGTGTTTGTAGAATTCTCGAGGCGGGGAGGCGTAATGCCTCCCCGGTTCGTTTTTGGAAACCACATGAATATTCTGATCGTTGGGCCCAGTTGGGTCGGTGACATGGTGATGGCGCAGACACTGTTTCAGTGTCTCAAACAGCGCCACCCGCAATGCGAAATCGACGTGCTGGCCCCCGAGTGGAGCCGGCCGATCCTTGAACGCATGCCTGAAGTGCGCAAGGCCTTGAGCTTTCCGCTCGGCCACGGCGCGCTGGAATTGGCCACGCGTCGACGTATCGGCAAGTCTATGGCCGGCCAGTACGATCAGGCGATCCTGCTGCCCAATTCGCTGAAGTCGGCGCTGGTGCCGTTTTTCGCTGGCATCAAGAAGCGCACCGGCTGGCGTGGCGAGTTCCGCTACGGTCTGCTGAATGACGTGCGTACGCTCGACAAAGAGCGTTATCCGCTGATGATCGAGCGCTTCATGGCGCTGGCTTATGAGCCGAACGCCGATTTGCCGAAGCCGTATCCGCGCCCGAGCCTGCAAATCGACCCGGTGACTCGCGAGGCCGCCCTGGCCAAGTTCGGCCTGACCCTCGACCGCCCGGTGTTGGCCCTGTGCCCCGGCGCCGAGTTCGGCGAATCCAAGCGCTGGCCGTCCGAGCATTACGCCAAGGTCGCCGAAGCGCGCATTCGCGAAGGCTGGCAGGTGTGGCTGTTCGGCTCGAAAAACGATCACGCGGTCGGCGAAGACATCCGCGCACGGCTGATTCCCGGCTTGCGTGAAGAGTCGGTCAACCTCAGCGGCGACACTTCGCTGGCCGAGGCTATCGATCTGCTGTCCTGCGCTGACTCGGTGGTGTCCAACGACTCCGGCCTGATGCACGTTGCCGCTGCGCTGAACCGCCCGTTGGTGGCGGTCTACGGTTCGACCTCGCCGGGCTTCACCCCGCCGCTGGCCGAGCACGTCGAAATAGTCCGTCTGGGCCTCGATTGCAGCCCGTGCTTCGACCGTACCTGCCGTTTCGGCCATTACAACTGCCTGCGCCAGCTGATGCCGGACGCGGTCAATGATGCTTTGCAGAAATTGCAGGGCTCTGTGGTCGAGGTTCATTAAGTTGCGGGTATTGCTGATCAAGACTTCATCGCTGGGCGACGTGATTCACGCGTTGCCGGCGCTGACCGACGCTGCCCGGGCGATCCCCGGGATCAAGTTCGACTGGGTCGTGGAAGAAGGCTTTGCCGAGATTCCGACCTGGCACCCGGCGGTCGGCAAAGTGATTCCGGTGGCGATCCGCCGCTGGCGCAAGAATCTCTGGAAGACTATCACCAGCGGCGAGTGGAAACGCTTCAAGCAAAGCGTGCGGGCGAACAAATACGACTTGGTTATCGACGCTCAAGGCTTGCTGAAAAGCGCCTGGCTGACCCGTTACGTCAAAGCTCCGGTGGCCGGTCTCGACAAGGGCTCGTCCCGCGAGCCGATAGCCGCGCGTTTTTATGATCGCAAACTGGCGGTGGCCCGTGGTCAGCACGCCGTCGAGCGTGTGCGGCAGTTGTTCGCCATCGCCCTCGGTTATGACCTGCCCAAAGGCCTGGGCGACTACGGTCTCAACGTCGAACGTCTGGTCGAGTTGCCACGCAAGAACGCCTTCGTGGTGTTCCTGCACGGCACCACCTGGGACACCAAGCACTGGCCGGAAAGTTACTGGCGCGAGCTGACCGAACGGGTCGGCTATCTCGGCGTCGGCGTGAAACTGCCGTGGGGCAATCCGCTGGAGAAGGCCCGTGCCGAACGCATCGCGGCCGGTTTCAAACACGCTGAAGTGCTGCCGAAGCTGAACCTTGCCGGCGTCGGCAAAGTATTGGCCGGCGCTCAGGCCTGCGTGGCGGTGGACACCGGTCTCGGCCATTTGGCGGCGGCGCTGGATGTGCCGACGATCTCGCTGTTCGGCCCGACCAATCCGGGCCTGACCGGCGCTTACGGCAAGCTGCAGATTCACCTGGCCAGCGATTTCCCGTGCGCGCCGTGCCTGCAAAAGAAATGTACGTATCAACCGACCGCGCAGGATGCCCGTCAGTTTGACCTGAAGCGTGAACAGCCTCTGTGCTTCACGCGTCTGAATCCCGAGCGTGTCGCCAGCCGACTGAGCACGTTGTTAATGGCTGAGGAGCTGCGCTGATGCAATTGGCTTTTGTCCTGTACAAATATTTCCCGTTTGGTGGTTTGCAGCGCGATTTCATGCGCATCGCCCTCGAATGCCAGCAGCGCGGTCATCAGATCCGCGTCTACACGCTGATCTGGGAAGGCGACGTGCCGCCCGGTTTCGAAGTGCTGGTGGCGCCGGTCAAGGCGTTCTTCAACCATCGTCGTAACGAGAAACTCAGCGCGTGGATGGAAGCGGATCTGGCCAAGCGTCCGGTGGATCGCTTGATCGGCCTCAACAAGATGCCGGGCCTCGACGTGTATTACGCTGCCGACGGCTGCTTCGAAGACAAGGCGCAGAATCTGCGCAACTCGCTGTACCGCCGCTGGGGTCGCTATCGCCACTTCGCCGAGTACGAGCGTGCGGTGTTCGCCAAAGACGCGAAGACCGAAGTGTTGATGATTTCCGAAGTGCAGCAGCCGCTGTTCATCAAGCACTACAACACGCCGCTTGAACGCTTCCATCTGCTGCCACCGGGCATCGCCCAGGATCGTCGACGTCCGGCGAATGCCGACGAAATTCGCGCTGGTTTCCGCGCCGAATTCAATCTGAAAGACGACGAGCTGCTGCTGGTGCAGATCGGCTCCGGGTTCAAGACCAAAGGCGTTGATCGCAGCCTGAAAGCACTGGC
Source organism: Pseudomonas sp. NPDC087346 (assembly GCF_044744235.1). Taxonomy (NCBI): domain Bacteria; kingdom Pseudomonadati; phylum Pseudomonadota; class Gammaproteobacteria; order Pseudomonadales; family Pseudomonadaceae; genus Pseudomonas; species Pseudomonas sp. NPDC087346. The sequence goes on along the minus strand of NZ_JBIUXX010000029.1, from coordinate 67,719 downwards.
GGCATTGCCGTCCGAACTGAAGAAACGCACCCGGCTGTTTGTAATCGGCCAGGATGACCCCAAATTGTTCCAGATGCAGAGCGTCACTTTGGGGCTCGGCGACAACGTGACGTTCCTCAAGGGCCGCAGTGATATTCCGCGTTTCCTGCTCGGTGCTGATCTGTTGATCCATCCGGCGTACAACGAAAATACCGGTACGGTGCTGCTGGAAGCACTGGTCGCCGGGTTGCCGGTACTGGTCAGCGCGGTCTGCGGTTACGCCCATTACATTGCCGAGGCGGATGCCGGGCGAGTGCTGGACGAGCCGTTCGATCAGGCGCAGCTGACGCAATACCTGACCGACATGTTGAACGACGACGCTGCACGCGCGGCCTGGAGCCGCAATGGTCTGGCCTTTGCCGATACGGCCGACCTCTACAGCATGCCGCAGCACGCGGCCGATGTAATTCTGGCGGAGCACGCTTAAATGAAGTTGATGCTGGCTGAACCGTTCAAGAGCCTGTGGGCCGGACGCGACCCGTTCGCCGAAGTCGAGGGCTTGCAGGGCGAGGTTTACCGCGAGCTGGAAGCCCGCCGGACGCTGCGCACGGAAGTCGACGGCAACGGGTTTTTCGTCAAGATCCATCGTGGTATCGGCTGGGGTGAGATCTTCAAGAATTTGCTGACCGCCAAGCTGCCGGTACTCGGCGCGGGTCAGGAGTGGAAAGCCATCCAGCGTTTGCAGGAAGTCGGCGTGCCGACCATGACTGCCGTGGCTTACGGCGAGAAGGGCAGCAATCCGGCGGATCAGCATTCGTTCATCGTCACCGAAGAGCTGGCGCCGACTGTCAGCCTCGAAGATTTCAGTATCGACTGGGTCAAGCAGCCGCCGCAGCCCAAGCTCAAGCGCGCGCTGATCGCCGAAGTCGCACACATGACCGGGATGATGCACCGCGCCGGGGTCAACCATCGCGACTGCTACATCTGCCACTTCCTGCTGCACACCGACAAACCGGTGACGGCTGAAGACTTCAAACTCTCGGTGATCGACCTGCACCGCGCCCAGACCCGTGCGAAGATCACTCAGCGCTGGCGCAACAAGGATCTGGCGGCGTTGTACTTTTCCGCGCTGGACATCGGTTTGACGCGTCGCGACAAGCTGCGTTTCCTCAAGGGCTACTTCCAGCAGCCGCTACGGCAGATTCTGGCTGAAGAAGCGCCGTTGCTGAGTTGGCTCGAAGGCAAGGCCAACAAACTCTACGAGCGCAAGTTGCGCTACGGGGATGCGCTCTGATGGCGGGTTGGAATCTGGAGCCGCAATACAGCGATCTGGCTGCTGACTTCGGCAGTCTCGAAGCGGTTTTTGCTCTTCAAGGCGAACGCCTGACCCGCGATCCGCTGTCCGAGGTCATCCGGGTACAACGTAACGGCGTCAATTATTACGTCAAGCGCTACGTCGGTGCCGGCAAAGGTCTGCGCCGCTATCTGGGCAAGCCGCGGGTCAAGATGGAGTGGCAGAACCTCAAGCGCTTCGCCAAGTGGGGCATCCCCACCGCCGAAGTGGTGGCCTGGGGCCTGGAACGCCGAGGTGCAGCGTATGATCGCGGCGCGATGATTACCCGCGAACTACCGAACACCGAGGATCTCTCGGCATTGGCCGAACGTAAAGATCCGAAGCTCACCGACCGTGCATGGGTCGACGGTATCAGCCGGCAGTTGGCCGGTTATACCCGGACAATGCACGACCAGCGCTTCACCCATAACGATTTGAAGTGGCGCAACCTGCTGATCGACGATCGGGCGCAAGTGTTTTTGATCGATTGCCCGAACGGCGAGTTCTGGCGCGGTTTCTGGCTTAAATACCGGATCACCAAGGATCTGGCGTGCCTCGACAAGGTGGCCAAGTATCATCTGTCGAACACTCAGCGCCTGCGCTTCTATATGCAATACCGCCAGTGTGACCGGCTGAATGCCGCCGACAAAAAACGGATCCGTCACGTGGTGAGATTTTTCGAGGGACGCGAATGACTGATTTTCTCGCTGCCGAAGACCGTGCGCTGCTCGAGCGCCACGGCCTCGGCACTTTCGACGCCTTGTGGGCCAAGCAGCTTGAAGCGGTGGATGAGCCGAACACCGATGGCGGTGGCTGGAGCAGCGTGTTTCGTCTGCACCTCGAAGGGCACGTCTACTACCTCAAACGGCAGAGCAATTACCTCACTCGTACGTTGCACGCGCCGTTTGGCGAGCCGAGTTTTGCCCGGGAATTCCGCAACATCAGCCGCTATCGCAAGCTCGGCATTCCGGCGCTGCAAGCGGCGTTTTTCGGGCAGCGCAAAGTTGACGGCGAAGTCCGCGCAGTCCTGCTGACGCGCGCACTCGATGGCTGGGATGACCTGGATTCGTTGTTGCACGGCTGGTCGGGTCTGAGTGACGCACAACAATCGGCCATTCTCAGGGCCTGCGGGCAGCTGGCGCGGTACCTGCACGGTGTGCGTCAGGTACATGGCTGCTTTTACCCCAAGCACATCTTTTTGCAGGCCAGTGGCGAAAGCTACAAAGCGCAATTGATCGATCTGGAAAAGACCCGGCCGTTACTGTTCGGTCAGCGTGATCGGGTCAAGGATCTGGAACCGCTGCTGCGCCGTGCGCCGGAGTGGAGCGAAGCGCAGTTGCGCGAGTTGCTGTCGGCGTATGTCGAGCAACCTGCGGACAGTCCACTGGTCGACACCTGGATTTCGCGGTTGACTGCCCGACGCAGTCACAAGGAGACCCGTTAATGCTGTTGTCCGACCTGAAAAATGCCGGGCGCGCGCCGATTCTGCCGCTGACCATTTCTCTGGCGGACGCTGCTGGCGTGGCGGATTTGCAGTTGCTGAGTCTGCTGCGGGTGTTGCCGGGGCAGCGATATGTCGGTGCCGGCGTGTGGCGCGGTCGGCCGGTGTTGGCCAAGTTGTTGGTCGGCAGCAAGGCTGCGCGGCATTTTCAGCGTGAACTGGATGGCGTGCGTCTGCTCGCCGCTCAAGGCATGACCACACCGTTGCTGTTGGCCGATGGCCTGAAGGATGGCGAAGGCGGCTGGCTGCTGTTCGAGTTTCTTGAAAGTGCGCAAAGCCTTGGGGACGCCTGGCAGCAGGTCGAATCGCTGCCGATGCTGGCGGATGAACAGTCAGCGGTACTGGCCGAGGCACTTGGTGCAATCGGCCAACTGCATGGCAAAGGTCTGTGGCAGGAAGATCTGCACCTGGACAACTTGCTGCGGCAGGGCGGTCAGTTGTATCTGATCGACGGCGCCGGCATTCGTGCCGAGACCGCCGGACAACCGTTGTCGCGACAGAAAGTCCTGGAAAATCTGGGTGTGTTTTTCGCCCAGTTGCCCAAGTCGCTGGAACCCTTCACCGAAGAGTTGCTGGTGTATTACCTGCTGAGCAATGGTGAGCACGCGCTGCCGCTGGAAGCTTTGCAGAAGCAGATCGACAAGGTGCGAGCGTGGCGCCTGAAGGATTTTCTGATCAAGGTCGGCCGTGAATGCACGCTGTTCAGTGTGCAGCGTGGCGCCTTCGGTCTGCGCTCGATTCGTCGCGAAGAAGAAGCCGCGATGCTGCCGGTGCTGGAGCAGGCCGATGCCTTGCTTGATCGCGGTCACCTGTACAAGACCGGGGGCGCAGCGAGCGTCGGCAAGGTTGAGGCGGGCGGGCGCACGTTGGTGATCAAGCGCTACAACATCAAAGGTTTTGCCCACTGGCTCAAGCGCTTCTGGCGACCGAGCCGTGCCTGGCATTCGTGGCGTGAGGGTAATCGGCTGGCGTTCCTCGGCATCGCTACGCCGAAACCTCTGGCAGTGCTGGAAAAGCGTTTTCTGTGGCTGCGCAGTCGGGCTTATCTGGTCACCGAATACCTGCCGGGCCCGGATATCATCGAGCGCTTTGCACCGTATGTCGAAAGCGGCGCGGCGCCGGAATCCGAGTTGAAAGCGCTCGATAACCTGTTTGCCACGTTGATAGCCGAGCGCATCAGTCATGGCGACTTCAAGGGCCACAACCTGTTCTGGCGCGATGATCGTTGGGCATTGATCGATCTCGATTCGATGTGTCAGCACGGCTCGGCCAACAGCTTCTTTGCGGCGTACTTGCGTGATCGGGCGCGGTTCATGCGCAACTGGCCTGAAAGCAGCGCGTTGTATCAAGTGATCGATCAGCGTCTGCCCAAAGATATCTCGAGCGCCGCTTAAACCTGCTCGCGAAGAGGTCAGCAAAGTCACCGAAAATTTTCTGTGGGCAAAAGCGGACAAGCATTACTGACTTGTCCTACAGCCACCCCAGAACCCATGAACTGTGCCCCGTCCAGTCCCGATGCTAGTTTGCCCCGACACTTTCGGAGGGCAAATCTTGACGATAAAACAGACTGTGACGCTGGGCGCTTTTTCCTGGTTTTTATCCGGCTGCGGCACCGCTGTTTCGGTATTGCAGGATGACGCTGACGTTGCCCGGGATATGCGCAAACAAAAGACTTACTGCCAATCGATTCCACGGATCTACAGCGGCCTGGCCTACGATTTCTGCGTGTTGAATGCTCCGCCAGACCCTACCGGCGTACTGCTGCCGTTTGTGTTACTGGATCTGCCGCTGTCAGGCGTATGCGATACCGTAGCGTTGCCTTATACGATTTACCGTCAGGTTGCCGATGGCAACATCAGTATTTATTGGCGAAAGGGCGCTTATTAAGCCAACGGAGAAGCTTTATCCGCCCTGATCAAGCTGAGGCAATTCGTACAGGGTAATTCCGTTCATGTTTACGCTATAATCCCGCCCTTTAGCTGTCACTCGCCCGTTGCGAGGGCACATTATTTTTCAAGGCGCACTGCGCCTGCATGCAGACTAAAGAGGCTAGACCCCTGTGGCATTGACGATTCTTGGCCTGTCCGGCGCCCTTAGCCATGATCCATCAGCAGCCTTGTACATCGACGGCAAGCTGGTGGCTGCGGCAGAAGAAGAGCGCTTCGTACGCGATAAGCATGCAAAGAACCGCATGCCCTACGAGTCGGCGAAGTTCTGTCTGGAACAGGCCGGTATCAAGCCGTCCGACGTTGACGTGGTGGCAATTCCATTCGCCCCGATCAGCCTGTTCGGCAAGGCCCGCTGGCACTACGCCAAGCGCTACTGGTACGCGCCGGATCGCGCCCTCGATGCGATCCTGATGGGCAATCGTCGCTACAAGCGCTACCGCAACAAGATCGTCTGGTGCCTGGAGCAACTGGGCTTCGATCCGAAAAAGATCAAGATCGAGCCGGTCGAGCACCACCTGGCCCACGCTTCCAGCGCTTACCACTGCTCGGGTTTCAAAGAGAAAACCGCGATCCTCGGCATCGACGGCAAGGGTGAGTACGCCACGACCTTCTTCGGTTACGGCGAGAACGGCAAGATCCACAAGATCAAAGAGTTCTTCGATCCGGACTCCCTCGGTGGCCTGTACGGTGCAATCACCGAGTTCCTCGGTTTCGAGATGCTCGACGGTGAGTTCAAGGTCATGGGCATGGCGCCGTACGGCGACGCCAGCAAATACGACTTCTCGCGTCTGGCCTCGTTCGAGAATGGCGAACTGGTGATCAACACTGACTACGCCAACGTCATCGGTCTGCGTCGCTACAAAGAGAAAGGCAAGGGTTTCTACTTCTCGCCGAAGCTGATCGAGTGGCTGGGTCCGAAGCGCGAAGGCGACATCGCCGACGAGCCGTACATCCATTACGCCGCGAGCATGCAGGCGCTGTTCGAAAAAATCTCGCTGCAGATGATCGACTATTACCTGGGCGACGTGCTCAAGGAAACCGGCAAACTGGCATTCGCCGGTGGCTGTGCGTTGAACGTCAAGCTCAACCAGAAAATCATTGCCCGCGACGACATCAAAGAGCTGTTCGTGCAGCCAGCGTCCGGTGATGCCGGCACCGCAGTCGGCGCAGCCGCTTATGTGTCCCACGCTCGTGGTGTACCGGTCGAGAAGATGGAGCACGTCTACCTCGGCCCTGAGTACAGTAACGAAGACGTGATCGCCGCATGTGCCCGTCACGGGAACAAGCCGAAATGGCGCAAGCTCGACAACATGCCGGAGCAGATCGCCAAGATCATGGTCGATGGCAACCCGGTGGCCTGGTTCCAGGGGCGCATGGAGTTCGGTCCGCGTGCACTGGGCGGTCGTTCTATCATCGGTTGCCCGAGCATTCCGGGCGTGGCTGATCGCATCAACCACCAGATCAAGTTCCGCGAGCGCTGGAGGCCTTTCTGCCCGTCGATGCTCGACACCGTCGCGCCACAGATGATCAAGATCGATCACCCGGCGCCGTTCATGACCTTCACTTTCGAAGTGTCTGAAGAGTGGAAGACCCGCGTGCCGGAAGTCGTCCATGAAGACGGTACTTCCCGTGCCCAGGTTCTCAAGCGCGAATACAACCCGCGCTACTACGACATGATGAAAGCGCTGGAAGTGCTGACCGGTAACGGCGTGTCGCTGAACACCTCGCTCAACCGTCGTGGCGAACCGATGATCTGCTCGCCGACCGATGCGTTGAACATGTTTTTCGGTTCCGACCTGCAATACCTGATCATGGAAGATATTCTGGTAGTAAAAGAGGGTGTGGAAGGTTACGGACTTGACTGAAATGCTGATCAGCGTCGTGATTCCAGCTTATAACTACGCCCGAACACTGCCCAGGGCAGTGGAATCGGTATTGGCGCAGCTGGATGAAGCGGCGGCTGATTTGCTCGTCATCGATGATGGTTCCACCGACGAGACGCCAGAGGTGCTGCAAGCACTTCTGGAAAAGTATCCGGGTCGCTTTCGCAGCTTGCGGAAAAGCAATGGAGGACTGTCTTCGGTGCGCAACCGAGGGATCGAGGAGACGACCGGGCAGTATCTGGTTTTCCTCGACTCCGATGACGAGATGGCGCCGGGCGCTTTGGCAGCCTTGGCGCAGCACATTGGTGAAAATCCTCATAGCCGGATGATCATTGGTGCGCATTGGTCGGTTTTTGCCGGGGGGAGGCGCAGCCTGCAAATGGCCAAACCCCTGCCAGCGACTTCGCGTCAGTGTGTTCAGGGGTATCTGCTGGACAAAACCGTATCGATTTCCAATGGTGCCAGCGCGATGCATCGGGAGGTGTTCGCGCCGGGCAACTACCCCGAACACTTGCGTAATGTCGAAGATCTGCCAGTGTTCGCCCAAGTGCTGGCACGCTTTCCGTGCAGTGTTCTGAATCAGCCTGTTGCGCTGATCTACAAACACGCCGACAGCATGCGCCACGATTTGCGTCAAAGCCTCGCTGCCGGTACGGAGCGGGTTGTTGACGAGGTTTTTTCCGTGCGGCGCATGCCTGAAGAGTTTCACGATTTGCGTCAGGCATTTCTGGCGCAGCGTTGCCTGTCGCTGTTTCGCGACTGCTACTCCCATAAAGAATACAAACTGGCCCGAGCGTTCTACTTTCAGGCGCTATGTGCCGACTGGCGGACGCTTACTCGCTGGTCATACACTCGCAAGGCTATACGTCTGTTGTTTCGGTGAATGCTCGAAGGTGTCGTTCGCGAGCCTTGTTGTGAGTGCGGTTGAGGGGGTTGGGTGAAAGGAACGCGCAATAAAATGGGAGCTCAGATCTCCAGAATTGTGAATGAGCATCCGGTATGGCTGGCGTTTTTCGCCAGCGTGTTGCTATCACTGGTTGCCGTGATGGGTAGCGCGACAGTCGCACGCGATGCAGCCCTTTACATTGATATCGCCCAGCGGGTCACGCTCCTCGGGCCGAATGTAGCCTGGGAGTCTTTTGACTGGCCCTGGTTTTCGTTACTTCTGGCGGGTACGCATGTTGTTCTGCACTTGCCGCTGGAGCTGAGTGCCTATCTCTGGTGCGGCCTGTTCTTCGCCGGCACCAGCGCGCTGATGGTGGATTGCATCCGCCAGCGTTCCCCCGAGATTGCCCGCTGGGCCTGTCTTGTGATGCTGGCAATGCCAGCGGTCAATAGTTTTCGAGATGACATCATCCGCGAATGCGGGTTCTGGTTCTTCTGCACCCTGACGTTCTGGCTTTCGATGCGCTGGCAGGCTCGCGGCGGCTGGTTGCGGGCGGCATTCATTCATCTGGCGATCGTGGGTGCGGTGTTTTTTCGGCTTGAGGCTTTATTGTTATGGCCCGCACTGGCGCTTTGGCAACTGCCCAATCTGTGGGCGCCGCAACGGCGCAAACAGTTTTTTCAGTTCGCATTGTTGCCCTTGATAGGCTTGGTGGTCGTGTCGGTGTCGGGAGCGCTGATGTCGGCCCGAATGATGATCTACCTGGACATGATCTCGCCGCATAGCGTGTTTTCTTCGTTTCAATTGCTGTGTCAGCAATTCGCTAACTCGCTGGTCAACAAGTATTCGCAGGACGACGCCGGTCAGATCATCTTCTTCGGCATTCTGGCGACCATGGCGATCAGTTTTGTGAAGCTGATGGGGCCTTTTGCCGTCCCCTTCGTTTTGCGTCGTAACTGGGGGATTCTGGGTGCCTACTGGCGTGACTATCGTCCGTTCGCCTGGGCGGCAGTGCTGTATCTGCTGGTATTGGTGCTGTTCTTTATCAAGCAGCAGTTCATGAACAGCCGATACATGAGCTTCCTCAATCTGCTGTTTGTGCCAGTGCTGGCGATGGGGCTGGCGGCTTTTGTCAGCCAGTTTCCGCGTTTGGGCAAAGCGCTGGTGGTAGTGGGGTTGCTGGTGATGCTGTCTAACGTTCTCTCGTTCGGGGCCGGCAAGACTCATTATGTCGAGGCAGGCCGCTGGCTGTCTGCGCATGTCGAGCCGGGCGCGCCGGCCTACTTTGAGGACGGGCGTATCAGTTATTACGCTGGTCGCGGCTACGTGCTTCCGACGTTGACCCGAGAAGAGGCGATGTCGGCCGCGCAGGCAGACAACTATCGCTACTTCCTGATTGATGCGAAGGGTGATGAGCCGTGGCTGAACGATTGGCTGGTTGCACACAAAATGCGCATCATCGAGCACTTTGCCAATCGCAAGGGCGCGACGATATTGGTCATCGGCAAGTAAGGATCAGTCGAGCAGTGGGCGCAGGCGTGCAATCAATGGCGCTTGGCGGTTGCTCGGCAAGGCCTGGCGGTAACCTTCGATGAAGGTGTCGCCAGCGTCCTGCCCCAGTAGCCACTGGCGGTCTTCCTTGTAGCGCAGCAGGTGGGCGAAGTTGCGCAGGCGCTTGCTGTCGCTCAGCGCACGTTTCTGGCAGCGCAGATCGGCAATGTCGATCAGCCCCAATTGATTGTCCGGGGTCAGCACTACGTTGCCGAAATGCAGCGATCGAAAGTACACGCCTTTGTCGTGCAGTTGCGCGAAGTACCCACCCAGCTTGAATCGCAGGGCGTCGGCTTCCTCGTTATTGTTCTGCAACTGGCGAATGGTCATGCCGGCCAGCGGGTCGTAGTAGACACCGTCACGTTCAATGCTCGGTATGCGATACACCGCGATGACCTTCGGGCACAGAATGCCCCGCTGTTCGAGGGCGCGGGTGTTGTCGGCGAAGCGTTGCGCGTAGGGATAAAACAGCGCCGAACTGAGCAGTCGCTTGCGGCGAAACAGCTTGAGCATGCGGCCATCGGCCAACTTGAGCACCTTGTCGCCGGAACCGTCGGCTTCCAGTACGTGCGCACCCTTACGCAGTGCCTCGTAGCTGTTGTGATCAATCGATTGCATGCCTGACTCCCCATCGTGAGCCGGCTATCTTAACCGACTTGGCCGAGAGCTGGCTTCCCGTCATGTTTATTGGGGGGAAAAGGCCTGTGATATCATCCGCGCCTCACTGATTTGCGCGGATTACCATGAGCAGCCCTGAACCGAAAGCCCAGTCTACGCTGGCGATCTACTTCCGTCTTTTGGCTTACGTGCGGCCTTATGCGGGCCTGTTCATTCTCAGTATCGTCGGGTTTCTGATTTTCGCGTCGACCCAGCCGATGCTCGCCTACATCCTCAAATACTTTGTCGACGGACTGGCCAACCCCGAGGCCAGCCTGTTCCCGGGCAATCCTTACCTTGGCAAGTTGCAGTTGCTGGAGACCGTGCCGCTGATGATCGTCTTCATCGCACTGTGGCAGGGCGTGGGTTCGTTTCTGGGCAACTTCTTTCTGGCGCGGGTTTCGCTCGGCCTGGTCCATGACCTGCGAGTTGTACTGTTCAACAAGCTGCTGGAATTGCCCAACCGCTTTTTCGACAAGAACAATTCCGGCCACCTGATTTCCCGCATCACCTTCAACGTGACGATGGTAACCGGCGCAGCCACCGATGCGATCAAAGTGGTGATTCGCGAAGGCATGACCGTGATTTTCCTGTTCTGCACCCTGCTGTGGATGAACTGGAAACTGACCCTGGTGATGGTGGCGATCCTGCCGCTCATCGGCGTGATGGTGAACAGCACCAGCCGTAAATTCCGCAAGCAGAGCAAGAAGATCCAGGTTTCCATGGGTAACGTCACCCACGTGGCGTCCGAGACCATTCACGGCTATCGCGTGGTGCGCAGCTTTGGTGGCGAGACCTACGAAAAGCAGCGTTTCCGCGACGCCAGCCAGAGCAATACCGACAAGCAACTGACGATGACCAAAACCGGCGCGGTGTATACGCCGATGCTGCAATTGGTGACTTACAGTGCCATGGCGGTGGTGATGTTTCTGGTGCTCTACCTCCGTGGCGATGCGTCGCCGGGCGATCTGGTGGCTTACATCACCATGGCGGGCCTGTTGCCCAAGCCGATTCGTCAGCTCTCCGAGGTCAGCTCCACCATCCAGAAGGGCGTGGCCGGTGCCGAGAGTATTTTCGAGCAACTGGATGAACCTGCCGAAGTGGATCAGGGCACGGTCGAGCGTGATCGTCTCGACGGTCGTCTGGAAGTGCGCAATCTCAGCTTCCAGTACCCGGACACCGAAAAGCAGGTGCTCAACAACATCAGCTTTGTGGTCGAACCGGGGCAGATGGTTGCTCTGGTCGGGCGCTCCGGCAGCGGCAAATCCACGCTGGCTGGCCTGATTCCGCGCTTTTATCAGCATGCACAGGGGCAGATTCTGCTCGACGGCGTGGAAGTGCAGGACTTCACCTTGCGCAGTCTGCGTCGTCAGATTGCTCTGGTGACCCAGCAGGTGACTCTGTTCAACGATACGGTGACCAACAACATCGCTTACGGCGATCTGGCCGGCGCACCTTTCGATGAGGTCAAGCGCGCTGCAACCGAGGCTTACGCCGACGAGTTCATCATCAAAATGCCGCAAGGCTACGAAACCATGGTCGGTGAAAACGGCGTGCTGCTGTCCGGTGGTCAGCGTCAGCGCATCGCCATCGCCCGCGCCCTGCTCAAGGATGCGCCGTTGCTGATTCTCGACGAGGCCACTTCGGCCCTCGATACCGAATCGGAACGGCACATTCAGGCGGCGCTGGATCATGTGGTGCAGAACCGCACGACGCTGGTGATTGCGCACCGTTTGAGCACCATCGAAAAGGCCGACCTGATTCTGGTCATGGATGAGGGGCAGATCGTCGAGCGTGGTACCCACGCGCAACTGCTGGAGCAGAACGGCTATTACTCGCGGCTGCATGCCAGAGAGTTTGAAGAGGGTGACGAATCGCAGCCGGCCCATGTGACGGACGTATGCTGAGCATGTTTCGCGCCTGGCGCGAACGTGGCTGGACCGAGATTGACCGTGATGCCTACGCGCAGGCCTGGCAGCGTTTTGGCGGCAGCTTTGCGACTCACCCCGAAGTGGTCGAGCGCCTGTCGGCGTTTTTGGGCATCAAGCTGCATTACCTGGGCTGGGTCGTTGATGGCGACGTAGTCGGCGCCGTTGCCTGTTGGGGGCGTCATGTCGCCCTGTCCAAGCAAGTGCTCAAGCGCGAAGGCAAGCGCGGCTTGCTCGACATGGGTAATGCGGAAATCATCCTGCCCATCGCTGCGGAGACAGTCGTGCCGGTGCGCCAGCGCGCCGCTTATGTCTCCCAGCTCAATGCCGACCAGATCAGCACTCTGAAAGCGCAACCCGAAGGTCTGGCGCTGGCCAGGGCCCCGGAAGACTATTCGAAGAAGTTTCGCTATAACCAGCGGCGCGAGCAGCGTCTGCTGGAAGAGGCGGGTGGCTCGCTGGTTGCCATGTCCGGGCTTGCCCCTCAGGAGCAGGCTACGATTTACGGCGATCTGTTTCAGCGTCGTTGGGGGTTTGAAGTGCCCGGCAAGGCTGGACTGGTTGAGGTCTTCACCTTGCTGCGCGAATTCATGACCGGTTCGCTGGTGATGCTCGATTCTGCGCCGGTAGCGGTCCAGATTCTCTATCGAGTCGAAGCACCGCAGTGGGTCTCGCTGGAGTACGTCAACGGTGGCGTCGACCCGCAGAGTCGCGAGTTCAGTCCCGGCAGCGTGCTCAGTTTCGTCAACACGCAGCAGGCCTGGGCGGATGCGCAGGCGCTGGGCAAACCCCTGCGCTACTCATTCGGTCGTGCCGATCGCGAATACAAGGATCGCTGGTGCCACACGGTGCCGGTCTACCAGGTTTGAATTGATGAGTGCGCGCAAGCAACAGCTGCTCAAGATCCATCGGCGCAACAAGCGCTTGTTCCTGATTGCGTTTCTGTTGGCGCTGGCGGTGGTCGGTTTTCTGATCGGCTGGTGGCTGGTGCCGCTGTTGCTGGTGCTGGCGTGGGTCGCCCACGAAGCGTGGTTTGCTGATCATTTGTTCTATCGTCCTGGCGACGACTATCAATACGACTTTCCTGCGGACACGCCAAGTCAGGCCATCAGCCTAGAAAACGGCTTAGTGCGCTTGGGCGGGCCATTGGCGCCAGGCGAAACCCTCGTACTTGAACTTCAATTGAAGGCCTCCTGGCTGGGGCGCTGGCTAGACCCTTGCGTCAAAATCGGCAATGACCGGCAGGAGTTCGAACGAGGCGTCAAGGGCAAGCGTTTCCTCAATCTTTCCGGGCAATGGGAGGCGTTGGAGCAAGGTTCGCTGAAGCTGTGCGGGCGTCATTGCAGCGTGAGTGCCAAGGGCACGCTCTGGGTCATGGCCAGTCCCGACTACAGCCGTCAGCGGGTGATGGTCATTGCGCCGCATGCCGATGATGCCGAGCTGGCTGCTTTTGGCCTGTATAGCCAGAGCGAAGAGGTCAGCATCGTCACCGTGACTCAGGGGGAGATCGAAGCAGAAGAGTTCCAGCGTCTGGGCTTGAATCAGGCTCAGGCGGCCCGTTTGAAGGGGCGCCTGCGCAGTTGGGACAGCCTGACCATCCCTCTCTGGGGCGGCGTGCCCGCCAGTCATTGCGTGCAATTGGGCTATTACTGTCTGCAATTGCCGCCGATGGCCGAAGAGCCGGCCAAGGCATTCGGCTCCCGCGAGTCCGAGGAAAGCGACGTGCGCAGCGTGCGTCGGCATAACCCTGTTGCTCTGCCGGCTGATCTGGATGGCGCTGCGACCTGGCAGAATCTGGTCGCAGACCTGACGGCACTGCTGGAGCATTTCCGTCCGCAAGTGCTGGTGACTCCGCATCCCGAACTGGACCCGCATGGCGATCATGTCGCGTCCACCCGCGCGCTCCTTGAGGCAGTCGCTGCCAGCAACTGGAAGCCGACGACGTTGCTGATGTACGCCAATCACCTGCATGACAATGACCGCTGGCCGATGGGCCCTGCTGGAAGTGGCATCGCGTTGCCGCCAGCCATCGAGCCGTTACCTGCTGACCGACTCTGGAGTCCGTTGGTGTCGCCGGATGTGCAACTGGACAAGGCGATGGCGCTGGCCATGGAGCACGATCTGCAAGGGGCACCGGTGTTCAAACGCCAGTTACGTCGCTGGATACAGAGGGTGCTGGCGGGGCGGCGTTGGCCTGAAACAGGCAGTAACGAGTTTTTCCGCAAGGCAGTCCGGCGTCATGAATTGTTCTGGGTGCGCGACCTTTCAGAATGAGGCGGACGACGCTTTACCCTGTGTTAATATCGCGCCCCTGTTCATTTTGTATGTGGGTTGCTCCATGAAGTTGTCCATGCCGCGTTTCGATCAAGCGCCTGTCTTGGTAGTCGGCGATGTCATGCTCGACCGTTACTGGCATGGCGGAACCTCACGGATTTCCCCTGAGGCCCCGGTTCCGGTCGTCAAGGTCGAGCAGATCGAGGATCGCCCGGGTGGCGCTGCCAACGTTGCCCTGAACATCGCCGCGCTGGGTGCTCCTGCATCGCTGGTCGGCGTGACCGGCGACGACGAAGCCGCCGACAGTCTCGGCAACAGCCTTGAGGCTGCGGGTGTGCGGGCGTTGTTCCAGCGCATCGCTCACCAGCCGACCATCGTCAAGCTGCGGGTCATGAGCCGGCACCAGCAATTGCTGCGTATCGACTTTGAAGAACCCTTCTCCACTGACGCCCTGGCCCTTGCCTCGCAGGTCGATGATCTGCTCGAAGGCGTCAAGGTGCTGGTGTTGTCCGACTACGGCAAAGGCGCACTGAAAAACCATCAGGCGCTGATCCAGGCAGCCCGTGCCCGCAACATTCCGGTGCTGGCCGACCCCAAGGGCAAGGATTTCTCGATCTATCGTGGCGCGAGCCTGATCACCCCGAACCTCAGCGAATTCGAAACCATCGTCGGCGGTTGCGCCGATGAGCACGAACTCGTGAGCAAGGGTGCCACCCTGATGCACGACCTCGAACTCGGTGCGCTGCTGGTGACCCGTGGCGAACACGGCATGACCCTGCTGCGACCGGATCATCCGGCGCTGCACCTGCCTGCCCGTGCCCGCGAAGTATTTGATGTGACGGGTGCTGGCGATACCGTGATTTCGACCCTGGCGGCGGCGATTGCTGCCGGCGAGGAGTTGCCTCACGCGGTGGCCCTGGCCAACCTGGCCGCAGGCATTGTGGTCGGCAAGCTGGGTACGGCGGCCATCAGTGCACCGGAACTGCGCCGCGCGATTCAGCGCGAAGAAGGTTCCGAGCGCGGTGTGCTGGGGATCGAGCAACTGCTGCTGGCGGTTGCCGACGCCCGTGCGCACAACGAAAGAATCGTTTTCACCAATGGCTGCTTCGATATTCTGCATGCCGGCCATGTGACCTATCTGGAACAGGCGCGCGCCCAAGGCGATCGTCTGATTGTCGCAGTCAACGACGATGCTTCGGTCAGTCGCCTGAAAGGCCCTGGCCGTCCGATCAACAGTGTTGATCGGCGTATGGCTGTATTGGCTGGATTGGGCGCCGTGGACTGGGTCATCAGTTTTGCTGAAGGCACGCCGGAAAACCTGCTGCGTGAGGTCAAGCCGGACGTGTTGGTCAAAGGTGGGGATTACGGCATCGAGCAAGTGGTCGGCGCGGATATCGTGACTGCCTATGGCGGTACGGTGAAGGTTTTGGGGTTGGTTGAAAACAGCTCGACAACGGCGATTGTCGAGAAGATTCGCAATCGTTGATCCAGTGAATACTTTCCGTTGTGTACTGCGTATGAACGGGTTTTGCCGTGGGGATTTAACCGTTTCTTTTGATGTCGGCTGCTACAAACCCGATGCGCTTGCCTGTACTTGTCACGTGGTAACTTAATTTATGAAAGTCATGCTCCTGGTGATGGACGAGCAGCGAGTCATTCTGGATCGGCTGTACGAAATCGTGCAGCAGAACTGCGATGAGTGTTCCATCTTTCGTCTGAGTAAAAAGCAGCAGATGAACCTGGGCTCGTTTCTCGCCTCTGTCGATTATCAGACCTTTGACCGGGTGGTGATCTTCTCTCGCGTGAAACGCCTGGCGCCACAACTGCGTGTGCTCAAGTGCATCCCGGGGCTGATCTTCCTCGAACACGACGCCTACCAGAACTACATGCCCGCGAGTAAGTACCGCAAGGTCTACTCGCGGCTCTACAGTCGCCTGCCAAGTTGCCGGGCGTTGGTGTCCGGGGCCGTGGTTGCTCGCAAAATGAACGCCGAAGGCATCGACACGGTGTTCGTTTCCAAGGGCTATGACGAGCAGATGCTGCGTAACACCGGTGCCGAGCGCGACATCCCGATTGGTTTCCTCGGTAGCCTGAAAAGCACTGAATACGCCCAGCGCAAGGCGATTCTCGAGTCACTGTCCAAGCGCACCGGCATGCTGGTGACCCGTACCAAGTCCGGTGCTGAATATCTGGAAACGCTCAATCGCATCCGCATCTTTGTCAGCGCCGACATTGGCATGAATGAATTCATGATCAAGAACTTCGAAGCGATGGCCTGCGGCTGCGTGCTGCTGGCGTGGAGTCAGGGCGAGGAAGACACGCTGCTGGGTTTCGAAGACATGCACAACACGGTGTTCTACCGCAGCGAAGACGAGGCGGTAGAAAAGATAAAACTGTTGCAGGGCGATCCTGCGCTGGCCGAGCGCATCGCCGCCAATGGGCAGGCGTTTGCCGAAAGCCGTTATTCCTTTGCCCGCGTCGGGCAGACCCTTGCCGCTGAAATCCAGCGTGAAATGCGTCCGTGGCAGCCGCCTTCGGCGTTCACCCAGTGGTGGGTAAAATTGCGCTACGGGATGAAGGTGCCGGTCTAAATGAAGGAGCATCAACCGCCGAAAAACGGCGAATACATGGCGCTGGATGCGCTGCCCGGCGGCGATCAATGCGTTCCCGATGCTTTTTCGTCGGCCTTCAAGGCCTGTTTGCAGCGCGCCCCTCGAGTGGTGCTGATTGCCAACAACCCGGCGATTACCGCCGCTGATTTCGCTGGATTGAACATAGGCGTGGATGACGTCGTGGTCAGTTTCAATACCTGCGTCAAGGCACCCTTGCTTGACCCGCGCAGCGTCAATGTCCTGGTTCATGGCTTCAACGCACCGGATGCGTACTTTTTCGGTCTGCCCCGCAGCCCTCAGGTTCAGCAACTGGTCGAGCAGGCCGGCGAGCGCAGTTTCACCATGCTGGTCGGGGTAACCGGGGCGATGAGTCCCGTGCCTGGTGTGGCACTTTTGCGCGAGCGAATTCCACTTCCGCCGCTGTGGAACTACCCGGTTGATCGCCCGGGCGGCAAGCGTTATGTCGGCCCCTCCACGGGGTTCAACGCTCTGGTGTTGTTTGACTGGTTACGCGTTCATAGCGGATACACCTACCAGCTCATGACCCTGGGTTTTTCCAATGAAGCTGGAAAACTCTGGGGCGGACACGCCTGGGACTACGAGCGCGACTGGCTGCAACAGGCCGGCGTCACGGTTGTGGCTCTTCAGCCGCGTCCTTGGTGGCAACGGTTACTGCGTCGCAAATGAGCGGCGAATCACTATTAAAAGGTGCTGTTGAGTGTTGAAAGTTGCAGTGGCTTTTTTCGGAATCCCAAGAAATTCGCAGATCTGTTTTCCTTCCATCGAGGAGAACGTGCTAGCGCAATTGCCTGCGGATTGCGAGGTGAAATGTTTCTATCACCTCTACAAAGTCGACGAAGTACAAAACACCCGTTCGGGCGAGCAGGGTGAGTTGAGCGCCGATAACTACCGGCCTTTCGAGTCGATGACAGGTTCGCTTACATCAACTGAGGGCGTGCTGGAGCGTTGGGATTTCGAGCGCGTGAAGTCACTCGGCGATACTTGGGCGGACGACTATGCGTCGCTGCGTAACCTGATCTTTCAATTGAATTCGCTGCACACCGTGACCACGGCCATCGAGTCTTTCGATCCCGACTTTGTTGTGTTCGTACGCCCGGACAATTTCTTTCACACGCCGTTGCCGGCTTATGTGTTCAAGGCTCCGCAGGCGCGCCGCCACAACGCCTACATTCCTGATTGGCAGTGGTGGGGTGGATTGAATGATCGGTTTGCCATTTGCGGTCGTGATACTTACGTCGCTTACGGTAAACGCATCGAGCGCATCTTCGATTTCTGCAAGGCTACTGGAAGAAAGCTGCACTCCGAGCGGTTGCTCAAATATGCACTGCAACAGGCTGATGCGAAGGTCTGCACTCTGAAAACCCAAGCCTCCCGCGTGCGTATCAATGGTGCGTTCGCCGAAGAATCGTTCTCTCCCAAACGCGGCATGGGCAAGCGCGAGAACCGTTATTTCCACTTCTTCGCCACGCTGCGCACCTTCATGGATCGCCAGCGCTAGAGCGTTACTTGCTGGCGCTGCGCTTGACCAGTCCGACCAGTTTCAGTGCCTTGATGCTCAGTTGCTTGAGGCTCTGACGCGGTGCCTTCGCCGGCAGCAAGCCTTGTTGCGCCAGCCAGTCCTTCCAGCGAATCCGCTCTTCGCGTACCACCCAGCCGTCCTGTCGGGCAAAGCTCTCGGCCAGATACAGGCCGCGGGTGCCTGCCGGATACAGCTGACCCTTCTTCAGCGTGTAGAGCTCTGCAAGTGGTTCGCCATCCTGTAGCGGCATCAAATACAGATCGGGACGTTTGCGGTCGAGCCGGGCCACCAGTTGATCGCCTTCCAGGCGTTCATCGACGTGGAACAGGCTCAGGGATTTGGCTTCCTTGGGCACTTCCAGGCGCAGGTCATAAATCAGTTGCAGAGAGGCGGTCGGCAGATGCACGTAGGCCCGTGGACGCTCCTGCAATTGCAGATTGGCGCAGCGCACCGGCAGTGCCGAGCCGGACAACGGCGTCAGACGAAACGGCAGCGCCTCGCGATAATGCAGCGCGGAGGAGTAAGGCGCTGGCAGCCAGGTATCGTTGAAACGGCCGCCGAGCCAGCCTTCGGGGGTTTCCAGCAAACACTCTTCGGCGATCTCCTGGATCGCTGTGTGCAACGGAATATTCAATTCGTGAGCCGGCACGTAACCGGAAATCAGCTTGAGCACGACGTCGCCGCGATCCTGCCTGCGCTGGCGCACCAGCACCCAGTAATCACGATTCTGCCAATGCAGAGTCAGGCGCACCGAGACCCCGAGGTTGGCCAGTTCCAGGGCAAAGCGTTCGGCATCCGCGACGCTGACCGGTTTGCGCCGCTGCAAGGTCTGGGCAAAATTCAGCGGCATGCCGACGCTCTGATAACTCAGGCCTTCGGGCGTGGCTTCGACGAATAGCGGCAGGGTCTTGAAGTTGCTCGGGTTCTTTCTGATGAGCGTGCGCGGCATGTCGGCTCCTGCTTAAGGCCGCGAGGCGGCGTCAATGACCACGAAGGACCTGGGCAGCGGTCGCAACGTTGTGGGCGAGGTGCAGCGGATTGATCGTGCCGACAATAGCACTGGCGACGCCAGGCTGTTGGAACAACAACTCGAAACTGGCGCGAACCGGATCGACGCCGGGACTCAGGCACACGTGACCGCTGGCCAAAGCCTTCTTCACTAGAATGGCTTTGCCGTGAGCAGCAGCATAGTCAATCACGGCCTTCTCGTTTTGCTCATTGAGATTGTAAGTGACCATCGCGCAGTCGCCTTGCTCCAGCGCTTTCAGCCCGCCCTCGACAGTTTTGCCGGAGAAGCCGAAGCCGCGAATCTTGCCCTCGGCCTTCAGCTCCGCGAGGGTTTCATAGACTTCGCTGTCGTTGAGGATTGCCAGATCGTTGCCGTCGGAATGCACTAATACCAGGTCGATAAAATCCGTTTCCAGACGTTGCAGGCTGCGCTCAACTGACTGGCGCGTGTGGGCCGCGCTGAAATCGTGGTGCGACAGGCCATCGGCAAATTCTTCGCCGACCTTGCTGACGATGACCCAGTCGTTTCGCTGGCCGCGCAACAGCGGGCCGAGGCGTTCTTCGCTGCGACCGTAAGCTGGTGCGGTGTCGATCAGGTTGATGCCCAGTTCGCGGGCCTGCTTGAGCAGCATTTGCGCCGCGTCGTCGTCGGGAATCTGGAAACCGTTGGGGTATTTCACCCCTTGATCGCGGCCGAGTTTGACCGTGCCCAGGCCCAGCGGCGAAACCATCAGGCCGGTGCTGCCCAGAGGGCGATGCAAGTCATGCAGGGTTGGCAGGCTCATGGCAGCAGTTGCTCCCAGGCCGGGACGCCCATCGGTGGTTTCGGCAATTCGGGCAGTGGCTCGGCAGCACTTGGCTGGATACCGTCGCGCTCAAGGGAGGCGATGACCCGGTCGGCGAAGTCCGGCGCCAGCGCCAGTTTGGTCGGCCAGCCCACCAGCAGGCGACCCTCTTCGGCGAGGAACGCATTGTCAGGTCGGGTCAGGCCCGATTGCAGCGGTTCGGCGCGATCCACGCGCAGGGTTGCCCATTGCACGGTGCTGAGGTCGATCCACGGCAGCAACTGGCCGAGTTCTTTCTGCGCGGTAGCGATCTGTTCAGCGGGCTCGCGGGCCACGCCTTCGCTTTCGGCGATGTCGCCGCCCATATACCAGACCCAATTGCCATCAGCCGCCGGATGCGTAGTGACGGTGATGCGCGGTTTGGTGCCGCCGCCCAGGCAGTGGGCGTACAGCGGTTTCAGGCTCGGGCCTTTGGCGATGATCATGTGCAGCGGACGGCGTTGCATGGCCGGTTTGGTCAGACCGAGGTCAGTCAGCAGTGCGGCGGTGCCGGCGCCGGCGCTGAGCACGATGCGCTGGGCGCGGATCTGGCGACCATCGACCTTGAGGCCAATCAGCACGCCAGCGTCGAGCAGCGGCTCGATCACTTGGCCGGCGAGCAAGCCGTCGCCGGCCAGATCCGCCAGACGCTGGATCAGGCTCGGTACGTCGACCACCAATTCGGCGAGGCGATAGACCTTGCCCTTGAAGCGCTTGTCTTGCAGGGCGGGCGGCAGTTGATCGCCCTTGACCTGATCGACTCGGCCACGCACGGCTTTGCTGGCGAAGAAACTGGTGAGATTGCCGGCGAGGGTGCCGGGCGACCACAGATAGTGGGCTTCGGACAGCAGGCGCACGCCGCTCAAGTCCAGCTCGCCGTCACCGGCCAGCGCTTCACGCCAGCGGCGTGGCATGTCGGCAATGGCTTCGGAAGCGCCGGTCAGCGCACCGTGCAGTGCGTACTTGGCGCCGCCGTGGATGATGCCTTGCGACTTCACACTCTGCCCGCCGCCGAGGCTGGCGCTTTCCACCAGCACGGTCGAAAAACCCTGACGGCGCAGGCGCGCATTCAGCCAGAGGCCGGCGACACCAGCGCCGACAATCAGAACGTCGGTGGAAATAACGGATGGCATGCAGCGACCTCAGTGTTCAAGACGAGGGCGCAGTATACAGACTCGTGAAAGAGGGGAATTGTTGGTGATCAACAGGCTGAACGCAAAGCCTGTAGGAGTGAGCCTGCTCGCGATAGCGGCGGGTCAGTCAGCTTAAATGTCGAGTCGACTATAGCTTTCGCGAGCAGGCTCACTCCTACATTGGAGCGGTGTGAATCAATGGCCGGCAGTTTTCGAGAACAGCTGGATCACCACCACACCTAACACAATCAGGCCCATGCCCATCATGGCCGGTACGTCCAGTTTCTGCCCGTAGATGAACAGCGCCGCGACGCTGACCATCACGATGCCCATGCCGGCCCACACTGCGTACGCGACGCCCACCGGCACCGTGCGTACCACCAGCGTCAGCATCCAGAACGCGATGGCGTAGCCGCAGATCACCAGAATCAATGGCAGCGGCGTGCTGAAGCCTTTGACCGCTTTCATCGAAACAGTGGCGATCACTTCGGCACAGATGGCGATGGCCAGGTAGGCGTAGGCGTTCATGGTTCAATCCTCAAGTAAAACGTTGCTTTCTGAGGTCGGCATTCTAGTGATTCTCCAGATGGGGTAAAGTCATTACCTATCTGTTTTGAAGATGGGCTTGCTGATGAACATGCAATGGAATCTGGATCAACTGCGCGTGTTTGTCGACGTCGCCGAACAGCGCTCGTTTTCCGCGGTGGCGCGGCATCAGCGCAAGGCACAGTCGGCGATCAGCAGCGCGATTGCCCTGTTGGAGGCGGATTTG
The DNA here is from genome assembly GCF_044744235.1 of Pseudomonas sp. NPDC087346. NCBI lineage: Bacteria > Pseudomonadati > Pseudomonadota > Gammaproteobacteria > Pseudomonadales > Pseudomonadaceae > Pseudomonas > Pseudomonas sp. NPDC087346. The sequence goes on along the minus strand of NZ_JBIUXX010000029.1, from coordinate 45,889 downwards.
GGCGTCAGCCTGTTTGAGCGTAGCAGTGGACGCCAGCCCAGCCTCACCGAAGCGGGGGAGGCGCTGCTTGAGGAGGCGCGCGAGGTGTTACGCCAATGCGAGCGCCTGAACGGTCGGGCCATGGCGATGATGCGTGGTCAGGAAGCGCAATTGCGCGTGGCGCAGGACGAGGCGATGCCCTATCAGGCGCTGGTGGAAAGTTTCGGCGCGCTGGCCGAGCAGTTTCCTAGCCTGGAAGTGCAACTGACCAGTGCCGCCCAAGGCGAAGTCGCGCGCAAACTGATCGAGCGTCGCGCCGATCTCGGCCTGTTGTTCTATCACGACGAAATTCCCGAAGCACTGGAGCGACGGGTGCTCGGCAGTGTGGAAATGGTCACCGTCTGCGGGATCAATCATCCGTTGGCGACGCAGTCCTACGTCACCTGCCAGCAACTCGCGCAACACCGGCAGTTGTTGATGTCGACGCAAACCAGCGTCTATCCGGGCAATGAACCCGCCAGTCCACAGGTATGGCGCGCCGACAGTTTCTACGTGATGGCCGAATGGCTGGTGCGCGATCTCGGCTGGGCCTGGCTGCCACGCCATGTCGTGCAGTATTCGGCGTATCAGGGCTCGATGGTCGAACTGGACAGCGAATGGACCCCGCCGGCATTGGTCGTCGAGCTGGTCTGGCGCCGCGATGAGCCGCTGGGGCCGGCGGCGCGTTGGCTCGCCGAGCGTTTTGCCGTGCACTTGCGGGCGATCGGTGACAAAAGTCGATAAACTCCGCCGCCATGAATAGAACTCTCTACACCGCGCTGTTTTATCTGGGGCTGCCATTGGTGGCGATTCGGCTGTGGCTGCGGGCGCGCAAGGCGCCGGCGTACGCCAAACGGATTGGCGAACGTTTCTCCTACGGGATGCCGACGCTGCAACCCGGAGGCATCTGGGTACACGCGGTGTCGGTGGGCGAAAGCATCGCTGCCGCGCCGATGATCCGTGCGCTGCTGCAACGTTATCCACAGCTGCCGATCACCGTGACCAGCATGACTCCGACCGGCTCTGAGCGGATTCTGGCGCTGTTTGCCAACGAGCCGCGCATTCAGCACTGCTATCTGCCGTATGACTTGCCGTGCGCTTCGGCGCGTTTTTTGGATCGGCTGCAGCCAAAACTCGCGGTGATCATGGAAACCGAACTCTGGCCCAACCACATTCACCAATGCGCCAAGCGCGGGATTCCAGTAGCGCTGGCCAACGGCCGGTTGTCCGAGCGTTCGGCCAAAGGTTATGGCCGCTTCAGCAAGCTGACCGCGCCGATGCTCGCCGAAATGAGCCTGCTCGCGGTGCAGACCGAAGCCGAGGCGCAGCGCTTCCGTGACTTGGGCGCACGCCCGGAAGCGGTCGAAGTGACCGGCTCAATCAAGTTCGACCTGACCATCGACCCGCAACTGCTGCAACGCGCCGCCGAGTTGCGCGGCCAGTGGCAGGCGCTGGAGCGTCCGGTGTGGATCGCCGCCAGCACCCACGAAGGTGAAGATGAAGTGGTGCTTAGCGCCCATCGTCGGCTGTTGGCCAGTCATCCCGATGCGCTGCTGATTCTGGTGCCGCGTCATCAGGAGCGCTTCAATCCGATGTTCGAGTTGTGCCAGCGCGAAGGTTTCGCCACGGTGCGGCGTTCGACCGGCGTCGCTGTCGATGCCGGTACGTCAGTGCTGCTCGGCGACACCATGGGCGAGTTGCTGTTTCTTTATGCGCTGGCAGACAGCGCGTTTGTCGGCGGCAGTCTGGTGCCGAACGGCGGGCATAACCTGCTGGAGCCAGCGGCGTTGGCGAAACCGGTGATCAGTGGCCCGCATCTGTTCAACTTCCTCGACATCGCCGCGCAATTGCGCAGCGCCGGGGCGTTGGTCGAAGTCGATGATGCCGAAGGGCTGGCGGTGGAAGTGCAGCGCCTGTTCGAACTGCCTCGCGATGCGCAACGCATGGCCGAGGCCGGGCTGGCAGTGATGCGCCGCAATCAGGGCGCGTTGCAGCGGTTGCTGGATGGGTTGGGCAGACTGATCAAGTAAGTCAGCACACAGAAAAGCAAAAGATCGCAGCGTGGCGCCGCGCCAAAAGGGCAAAAAAATACCAATTTTTGTGCTGGGGGCCGCGGCGGTAGGTTGGTTTTTAGGGGTTATGGCCGGGCGGGGTCTGGGG
>NZ_JBIUXX010000029.1:40612-43701 GCF_044744235.1 Pseudomonas sp. NPDC087346 | reverse complement strand
CACCCACAACCAACCCCCCCCTCTCACACCCCCTCGCCACACAAAAACACCCCCCCCCCGCTTTGTGCGCCCCCCCCCCCCCCCCCCCCCAAAAAAAAAAAAAAAAAAACCCCCCCCCCCCCCCCCACGCTGCGATCTTTTGCTTTTAAGGCTTAAGGCCGGGCCTTGAGCTGGGCTTCGGCAGCCTTGGCCAGATCGGGTGGCAGGAAGTCTTTGTCCGGGTTGTAGTCCGGTTTCAGATAGCGCGCCAGATCCTGCAAGTCACCCGGATTCAACGTCCCCGCCGCCTGCTTCAGACGCAGGTTGTCGAGAATGTAGTCGTAACGGGTGTTGTTGTAGTTACGCACCGAGGTGTACAGCTGACGCTGGGCATCCAGCACATCGACGATGTTGCGCGTCCCCACCTGATAACCGATTTCCGTGGCTTCCACCGCGCTCTGGTTCGAAATGATCGACTGGCGGCGTGCCTGTACCTGCTCGACATCGGTGTTCACCGCGCGATGCAGGTTGCGGGTGCTCTCGACGATCTGCCGGCGCAGCGCTTCACGCTGTTGTTCGCTCTGATCCAATTGCGCATAAGACTGGCGCACCTGCGAGCTGGTCAGCCCGCCGCTGTAGATCGGAATGTTCAATTGCAGGCCCAGCGTACTCTGCTCGACGTTGCCGCTGTACGGCGTACCAAAGGCATTCGGGTTGGCGAAACCGAGGGCGTCGTTGTCACCCTTTTCGTACTTGGCCACCGCATCGAGGGTCGGCAAGTGGCCGGCCTTGCGCTGCTTCAGCGTCTGCTCGGCGGAGCTGACGGCGAAGTTGCTGGCGAGCAGATTGAGGTTCTGTTTGGCCGCGGTTTCGACCCAGGCCTTGGCGTCGTTCGGCGCCGGCGGCAGGATCGGCAAGGTGTGGACGATACCCTGAATCGAGTTGTACTCACGGTTGGTCAAAGTGATCAATGCTTCGAACGCATCATCGACCTGACGCTGAGCGACGATCCGGTTGGCCCGTGCAGTGTCATAACTGGCTTGCGATTGCAGCACATCGGTCTTGTCCGACAGGCCGACATCGAAGCGCTCGTTGGACTGGTCGAGCTGGCGCTTGAACGCAGCTTCTTCAGCCTTGGTCGAGGCCAGATTGTCCTGAGTGCGCAGCACGTTGAAGTAGTCTTCCGCCGATTGCAGGATCAGGTTCTGCTCGGTGGCGGACAGTTGCAGCGCGGCCTGTTCGTTGACGTCCTTGGCGGCCTGGTACTGGAACCAGCGATCCGCGCGGAACAGTGGCTGCGCCAGCGTCGCCTGATAGGAGTGAGCACTGCGGTTGGCAATCGCCGAAGGCTGGTCGATCGAGGTGCGCACGTCGGCCACTTCGGCGCCGCCAGACAGATTCGGCAGCAGGCCGGCACGGGCCTGTGGCACGACTTCCTTCTGAGCGCCGTACTGGGCGCGGGCCGCAGCCAGATCGGCGTTGTTGTCGACCGCTTCCTGATAGACGCTGACCAGATCGGTCTTGGTCGACAAGGGCGCTTCTGCTGCCCCGGCCATTGAGGTGGACGCACAAGACACGGCAAGAGCCAGTGAAAGTTTGCGCAGCATGAGGCGATCCCTAGCTAAATATTATGGAAATAATCCGGGCGCCAAAGGTACGGCGCGGGCCCCACAGCGTCAAGGCATGGCGGGGCACAGCGAGTGTAGTTGCGCATTCGGGCGGCAACAATCCTGCAAGTCCTGCCAATTGCGCCATTCATCATGGTGTTTGCCACGGTGTTGGCGTTCTTTGCCGGTTGTGTCTAGACTGGCCGGGTTCTTGTCGGGGTGCCTTGCTATGAGGCTGAGATCGAATAATTTCGGATCCCGTTGAACCTGATCAGGTTAGCGCCTGCGTAGGGAACAAGATTTCTCGTCACCCGGCGAGTCCTCTTGTGCTTCGTCCGGGATATTGTTCGACAATCGAACGCTCGACGACGATGCACAGCACCAGTCCTGGTGCGTCCGTGCCTTTCAGGTTCTGCTCCGACAATCCACTGCCTGGATGCTGTCTGGAGAGCCCGTGATGACTACAAAATCAAAAAACGCGATCAACCTGAGTGATTCGGCCAAGGTCGATGAGCAATCGGTCAAGCCGTTCACCCGTTCGCAAAAAGTCTACGTTCAGGGCTCTCGCCCGGACATCCGCGTGCCGATGCGCGAAATCAGCCTCGATGTAACGCCGACTGACTTCGGTGGCGAAATCAACGCCCCGGTCACCGTCTACGACACCTCGGGTCCGTACACCGATCCGAACGTGGTGATCGATGTGCGCAAAGGTCTGGGCGACGTGCGTTCGGCGTGGATCGACGACCGTGGCGACACCGAGCGTCTGTCGGGCCTGAGCTCGAACTTCGGCCAGGAACGCCTGGCCGATGCCGAACTGACCAAGCTGCGCTTCGCTCACGTAAACAATCCGCGCCGCGCCAAGGCCGGGGCCAACGTCAGCCAGATGCATTACGCGCGTCAGGGCATCATCACCGCCGAGATGGAATACGTTGCCATCCGTGAAAACATGAAGCTTGAAGTGGCTCGCGCCGCTGGCCTGCTGGACCAGCAACACGCCGGTCACAGCTTCGGCGCCAGTGTGCCGAAAATCATCACCCCCGAATTCGTCCGTGAAGAGATCGCCCGTGGTCGCGCGATCATTCCGGCCAACATCAACCACACCGAACTGGAACCGATGATCATCGGCCGTAACTTCCTGGTGAAGATCAACGGCAACATCGGCAACAGTGCACTGGGTTCGTCCATCGAAGAAGAAGTGGCGAAACTGACCTGGGGCATTCGCTGGGGTTCGGACACCGTGATGGACTTGTCCACCGGCAAACACATTCACGAAACCCGTGAGTGGATCATCCGCAACTCGCCGGTGCCGATCGGTACCGTGCCGATTTATCAGGCCCTGGAAAAAGTCGGCGGCGCCGCTGAAGACCTGACCTGGGAGTTGTTCCGCGACACGCTGATCGAGCAGGCGGAGCAGGGCGTCGACTACTTCACCATCCACGCCGGCGTGTTGCTGCGCTACGTGCCGCTGACCGCCAAACGCGTGACCGGCATTGTCTCCCGTGG
>NZ_JBIUXX010000029.1:40285-40602 GCF_044744235.1 Pseudomonas sp. NPDC087346 | reverse complement strand
TGTGCTGCGTCGTTGGCGCACCACAAAGAGAACTTCCTCTACACCCACTTCGACGAAATCTGCGAAATCATGAAGGCCTACGACGTCAGCTTCTCGCTGGGCGATGGCCTCCGTCCGGGCTCGATTGCCGACGCCAACGACGCAGCACAATTCGGTGAGCTGGAAACCCTCGGCGAGCTGACCAAGATTGCCTGGAAACACGATGTGCAGTGCATGATCGAAGGCCCGGGCCACGTGCCGATGCAGTTGATCAAAGAGAACATGGACAAGCAGCTCGAGTGCTGCGACGAGGCGCCGTTCTACACCCTCGGCCCGCT
>NZ_JBIUXX010000029.1:1975-40278 GCF_044744235.1 Pseudomonas sp. NPDC087346 | reverse complement strand
ATAACCCCCCCCCCCCCCACCCCCCCCCCCCCCCCCCCCCCCCCCCCCCCCCCCCCCCCCCCCCCCCCCCCCCCCCCCCAACCACCCCCCTCGGCCCGCTGACCACCGACATTGCACCGGGCTACGACCACATCACCTCGGGTATCGGTGCGGCGATGATCGGCTGGTTCGGTTGCGCGATGCTCTGCTACGTGACCCCTAAGGAACACTTGGGTCTGCCGAACAAGGATGACGTGAAGACCGGGATCATCACTTACAAGATCGCCGCTCATGCCGCCGACCTTGCGAAGGGTCACCCGGGCGCGCAGATTCGTGACAACGCCTTGAGCAAGGCGCGTTTCGAGTTCCGTTGGGAAGACCAGTTCAACCTCGGTCTGGACCCGGACACCGCCCGTTCGTATCACGATGAAACCCTGCCGAAGGACTCGGCCAAGGTCGCGCATTTCTGTTCGATGTGCGGGCCGAAATTCTGCTCGATGAAGATCACCCAGGAAGTCCGTGAGTACGCGGCCAACCAGCGGATCGACGCGGTCGACGTGGAAGTCGCCCAAGGCCTGGCGGAACAGGCCGAACGGTTCAAGAAGGAAGGCAGTCAGCTGTACAAGAAGGTTTGATCTGACCTGAAACGGTGGGGCCTGTGGCCCCATCGCCAGCAGGCTGGCTCCCACACTGGATTGGTGAACCCACAAGTCCCCTGTGGGAGCCAGCCTGCTGGCGATTGATCAACACAACAACAAATGTCCCTCTGAGATAACACCCTTGAGCATTCAACCCAGCACTTATTCCCCTGATCTCGCCGTGCCCGCCGACAAGCGTGTATTTGGCGGTCGCGATCTGTTTTCCCTGTGGTTTTCCCTCGGCATCGGCCTGATGGTCTTGCAGACCGGTGCATTGCTCGCGCCCGGTCTTGGCCTGTCGGGTTCGCTGCTGGCGATCTTCCTCGGTACGTTGGTTGGCGTGCTGTTGCTGGCCGCCGTCGGCGTGATCGGCAGCGACACCGGTCTGTCGTCGATGGCCGCGCTCAAACTCAGCCTCGGCAGCAAAGGCGCGAGCCTGCCGGCGCTGCTCAACCTGTTGCAACTGATCGGTTGGGGTTCGTTCGAAATCATCGTCATGCGCGACGCCGCCAGCCTGCTCGGCACCCGTGCATTCAGCGAAGGCAGCCTGTGGGCCAGTCCGATGCTGTGGACGCTGTGCTTCGGCGCATTGGCCACCTTGCTCGCGGTGAGCGGACCGCTGACTTTCGTGCGCAAGATCCTGCGCAAGTGGGGCATCTGGCTGCTATTGGCCGCGTGTATCTGGCTGACCTGGAACCTGTTCGCCAAAGCCGATCTGGCTGCCCTGTGGGCGCGTTCCGGTGACGGTTCGATGCCGTTCGCCGTGGGCTTCGACATTGCCATTGCGATGCCGCTGTCGTGGCTGCCGCTGATCGCCGATTACTCGCGCTTCGGCAAACGGGCGAAGAACGTATTTGGTGGTACCGCTGTCGGTTTCTTCATCGGCAACTTCTGGCTGATGAGCCTCGGCGTGGCGTACACCCTGGCGTTCGCGCCGAGCGGTGAAGTCAACGCACTGCTGCTGGCTTTGGCTGGCGCCGGTCTGGGGATTCCGCTGCTGCTGATTCTGCTCGATGAGTCGGAAAACGCTTTCGCCGACATTCACTCGGCGGCGGTTTCCAGCGGGATTCTGTTGCGCTTGAAAGTCGAGCATCTGGCCTTGGCCATCGGTGTGATCTGCACCCTGATCGCGCTGCTGGCGCCACTGGCGCAGTACCAGAACTTCCTGCTGCTGATCGGCTCGGTGTTTGCGCCGTTGTTCGGCGTGGTGCTGGTGGATCACTTCATCCTGCGCAAGCGTAGCGCTCAGGTGGCTTCGGCCGCATTGCGCTGGCCGGCGCTGCTGGCCTGGCTTGGTGGGGTCAGCACCTATCACTTGCTGGCGAATCTGTATCCGGATGTCGGCGCGACCCTGCCGGCGCTGGTGCTGGCAGGGCTGTTGCAGCTAGTGCTGGGCCGGGCCTTCAGTTACGGCCGGGAAACAGCTCGGGCTTGAGGATACCGTTCAGGCGCGGGTAAGGGATTTTCAGTTCGACGTGGCCCAGCGCGTAAGGCGCGATGGTGCTCACGTCGTACTTGAGGATCACGGCACCGTAAGTCAGCGCCACGTTCGGGGTTTTGACGAACGGCCAGATCTTCACGAAATCCGCTTCCTGATCGAGCTTGGTGCTGATCAGCCAGCTGTTGTGCGCCACTTGTGCGGCTTTCCAGAACGCGTCTTCCTGACCCGGCAGCAACATGTCCGACAGTGTCAGCACTTTGTGCTGCTGGCGCGAATAGTTGATGAAGCCGCGACCCGGGGTGCCATGGGCGCCACCAGTGTCCAGATAACTCGATAGTTCGACAATCACCAAGCCGTCATGCTGCTCGCGTACTTTGGCTTGCAGGTAGCTGCTGTTGCGCGGGCCGGCATTGCGCAGGAATTGCTCGCGATAGGCCGCCAGCGTTGGCGCGACGGGGGCATTCGGCTCGCTGCGGGTCATTTGCAGCAGGCGTTTTTCGATGACGCCGTCCAGCGCAGGCTCTGCCGCGAAGTGCACGGTGTCGATGTTCACGAGCGGGCAGTCAGGGTTGGCGCAACCCGGTTTCAGGGTTTCCGAAGCGTCGCGGGTGGTTTCCAGCGGCGTGCGGTAGTTGGGCTGGAACAGGTTGGCGCAGGCGCCCAGCGTCAGGGCGATGGCAGCCACGGAGGCAATTTTGAAAAGCGACATGGGCGTCCTTTCTGAAACAGGGGAAGGCAAAAAGTTATCCGCTTCGACTCTCGCCGAAGCAGTCAGTTCGCCACTAAGCTAATTAGAGTGGGTTTCTCCTCCACCGTCCATCCCGCTGACGGTAAAGAGGGGCTGCATCAAACATCGCGGGCGCGTTAGGATGGCGCGAAGTCGAGGTTGCCAGTCAACAAAAGCAACCGCGTAATGGATTTGCAGTAAAGAGGATGCTCATGACTGATTTTGCCAACGCCACGCCGACCACCGTCGATATCGTAAAGCGCGAACGATGCTACGAGGGCTTCTACAAGCTCGACCGCATTCATCTGCGCCATGAGCTGTTCGATGGCGGCATGAGTCGCGAGATCAATCGTGAAGTGTTCCTGCGTCACGATGCGGTGTGCATGCTGCCTTACGATCCGCAGCGCGATGAAGTGGTGCTGATCGAGCAGTTTCGCATTGGCGCCATGGGCAAGACCGACAATCCATGGCTGGTCGAACTGGTCGCTGGTCTGATCGACAAGGACGAACAACCGGAAGAAGTTGCTCACCGCGAGGCGCAGGAGGAAGCTGGGCTGGACATCAAGGCTTTGTGGCCGATGACCAAATATTTCCCGTCGCCGGGCGGCAGCAACGAATTTGTGCATTTGTATCTGGGGCGTTGCGAAACTTCCGGTGTTGGCGGCCTGCACGGGCTGGAGGAAGAGGCAGAAGATATCCGCGTCACGGTCTGGGCGTTCGAAGATGCCTTGCAGGCCGTACGTGACGGACGAATTGCCAACGCGGCGAGCATTATCGCTTTGCAGTGGCTGGCGCTGAACCGCGCCGAAGTGAGGGGGTTATGGTCGTAAACAAGCTGCGCGATCGTTATCGAGTCGACCTCGTGGGGCTGCAAGCCGCCTGCGAGGCCAACTATGCGCGCCTGATGCGACTGCTGCCGGACATGCGCAACGAACCCGAGGCACGGCGCATCGCCGTGACCCAAGGCGAGCAAATGCTCGGTGTGCTGGCCCTTGAAGTGCTTCAGGCCTGCCCGTACACCACGACGTTGCAGGTGCGTCAGGAGCACAGCCTGCCGTGGTTGCCGGTGCCGCAACTCGAAGTGCAGGTCTATCACGATGCGCGCATGGCCGAAGTGGTCAGCGCCGAACATGCAAGACGCTTTCGCGGCATCTATCCTTACCCGAATGCCTCGATGTATCAGCCGGACGAAAAGGCCCAGCTCAATCTGTTTCTCGGGGAATGGTTGAGCCATTGCCTGGCCTGTGGTCACGAGTACGCGGCGGTTCGATAGCGTTTGTATCGCTGCGAGTGTGAACTGTGTCCGGTTCCCGGGTTTCCCCTTTGAGTGATCGCCCAGCATAATTGCGCGACTTATCCGATCCCGTGATTCGCCCAGGAGAACGCCTTGCCGAGCGCATCGACATTGACCACCGCCGACGCGGCGCTGCTGGTGCAAATCTCCGATAGCCATTTGTTCGCCGAGGCGGACGGTGCGCTGCTGGGCATGAACACCCGTGAAAGCCTGCAAAAGGTTATCGAGCTGGTGCTGAAGCAACAGCCACAGATCGATTTGATCCTGGCCACGGGTGACTTGTCCCAGGACGGCACGCTGGAGTCGTATCAACTGTTTCGCCAGATGACCGCGCAACTGGATGCGCCGGCCCGCTGGATTCCCGGCAATCACGACGAACCGCAGATCATGGCTGTGGCGGCGGTGCAGAGCACGTTGCTGGAGTCGGTGGTCGATATCGGCAACTGGCGCGTGACTTTGCTTGATTCGGCGGTACCGGGTTCGGTGCCGGGGTATTTGCAGGACGATCAGCTGCAGTTACTCGCGCGCTCGCTGAGCGAAGCGCCGGAGCGTCATCATCTGGTGTGTTTCCACCATCATCCGGTGCCGATCGGTTGTGCGTGGGCGGAGCCGATCGGCTTGCGCAATCCGGAAGCTTTTTTTGACGTGCTGGATCGTTTTCCACAGGCCCGAGCGGTGCTGTGGGGGCATGTGCATCAGGAAATCGACCAGTTGCGTAACGGCGTGCGGCTGATTGCGTCGCCATCGACCTGCATTCAGTTCGAACCGGGCAGTGACGACTTCAAGGTCGGCGAGCAGGCGCCCGGATATCGCTGGTTGCGGTTGTTGCCGGATGGACGGCTGGAAACCGGTGTCGAGCGCGTGACCGACTTCGAATTCAGCGTCGATTACGGCTCCAACGGATACTAATTCTCCCTGTAGGAGCTGCCGCAGGCTGCGATCTTTTGATCTTAAAAAACAAAATCAAAAGATCGCAGCCTGCGGCAGCTCCTACAGGGGGCATCATTTGCATGGCCCATCCTTGTTCGACTCCCTGTAAACTCCGCTTTCTTTCGCCGACAGCCAGGGAGCTCCAATGTCCGGTTCGATCCTCTATATCCACGGTTTCAACAGCGCTCCGGCCTCGAGAAAGGCCTGTCAGCTGGTCGAGGTGATGGAACGGCTGGGTTTGAGCGAGCAACTGCGTGTCCCGGCCCTGCATCACCATCCGCGGGAAGCCATCGGTCAGTTGGAGCAAGCGATTGCCGAGCTGGGCCGGCCGCTGCTGGTGGGAAGCTCACTCGGCGGCTACTATGCGACTCACCTGGCCGAGCGCCATGGCCTGAAAGCCCTGCTGGTCAACCCGGCCGTCAGTCCGCACCGGATGTTCGACGGATACCTGGGGACGCAGAAAAACCTGTATACCGATGAGACCTGGGAATTGACCCACGACCACGTAGCGGCCCTGGCTGAACTGGAAGTGTCGGCGCCTCAGGATGCGCAGCGTTATCAGGTGTGGTTGCAGACCGGCGATGAAACACTGGACTATCGCCACGCCCAGCAGTATTACCGGGCCTGTGCCTTGCGCATTCAGGCCGGCGGCGACCATAGTTTCCAGGGGTTTACCGGGCAATTGCCGGCGTTATTGAGTTTTGCCGGCATTGGCGCCGATGTGTATCAGGCAATCGATTTCACCGCACTGTGAAGTCTTGCCCCTATTTCATGAATTTCTGACGACGAGACCCTATGGCCACTCCCAGCGCTAGCTCTTATAACGCCGACGCCATCGAAGTCCTCTCGGGCCTCGACCCGGTGCGCAAACGCCCCGGCATGTACACCGACACCAGTCGGCCGAACCACCTGGCGCAGGAAGTCATCGACAACAGCGTCGACGAAGCTTTGGCCGGCCACGCCAAATCGGTGCAGGTCATCCTGCACGCCGACCACTCGCTGGAAGTCAGCGATGACGGCCGCGGCATGCCGGTCGACATTCACCCGGAAGAGGGTGTGTCGGGCGTCGAACTGATCCTCACCAAGCTCCACGCGGGCGGCAAGTTCTCCAACAAGAACTATCAATTCTCCGGCGGCTTGCACGGCGTGGGTATTTCGGTGGTCAACGCCTTGTCGACCGAAGTCCGGGTGCGCGTCAAGCGTGACGGCAACGAATACCAGATGACCTTCAACGATGGCTATAAAGCCTCGGAACTGGAAATCGTCGGCACCGTCGGCAAGCGCAACACCGGCACCAGCGTGTACTTCGCGCCGGACCCGAAATATTTCGATTCTCCAAAATTCTCCATCAGCCGCCTCAAGCACGTGCTCAAGGCCAAGGCTGTGTTGTGCCCGGGGCTGCTGGTCAGCTTCGAAGACAAAAGCACCGGCGAAAAAGTCGAGTGGCATTACGAAGACGGCCTGCGCTCGTATCTGGTAGACGCGGTCAGTGAATTCGAGCGCCTGCCGAATGAGCCGTTCTGCGGTGTTTTTGCCGGTAATAAGGAAGCCGTGGACTGGGCGCTGCTGTGGTTGCCGGAGGGTGGCGACGCGGTGCAGGAAAGCTACGTCAACCTGATCCCGACGGCGCAGGGCGGTACCCACGTCAACGGCTTGCGTCAGGGCTTGCTCGATGCCATGCGCGAATTCTGCGAATTCCGCAGCCTGCTGCCACGCGGCGTGAAGCTGGCGCCGGAAGACGTCTGGGAGCGGATCGCTTTCGTCCTGTCGATGAAGATGCAGGAACCGCAATTCTCCGGCCAGACCAAAGAACGCCTGTCGTCGCGTGAAGCGGCGGCGTTTGTTTCGGGTGTGGTCAAGGACGCCTTCAGCCTGTGGCTCAACGCCAACCCGGAAACCGGTCTGGCGCTGGCGGAACTGGCGATCAACAACGCTGGCCGTCGCCTCAAGGCGAGCAAGAAAGTCGAGCGTAAACGCGTCACGCAGGGCCCGGCATTGCCAGGCAAACTGGCTGACTGCGCCGGGCAGGACCCGATGCGCTCCGAGCTGTTTCTGGTCGAAGGTGATTCCGCTGGTGGTTCCGCCAAGCAAGCGCGGGACAAGGAATTCCAGGCGATCCTGCCGTTGCGCGGCAAGATCCTCAACACCTGGGAAGTCGACGGCAGCGAAGTGCTGGCCAGTCAGGAAGTGCACAACATCGCCGTGGCCATCGGGGTCGATCCGGGCGCGGCGGACATGAGCCAGTTGCGCTACGGCAAGATCTGCATCCTCGCCGACGCCGACTCCGACGGCCTGCACATTGCGACCTTGCTCTGTGCGTTGTTCGTCCAGCATTTCCGCCCGCTGGTCGAGGCCGGTCACGTCTACGTGGCGATGCCGCCGCTGTACCGGATCGACCTCGGCAAAGAGATTTACTACGCCCTCGACGAAGCCGAACGCGACGGGATTCTCGACCGTCTGGTTGCCGAGAAGAAACGCGGCAAACCACAGGTCACCCGATTCAAAGGTCTGGGTGAAATGAACCCGCCGCAGTTGCGTGAAACCACCATGGACCCGAACACCCGTCGTCTGGTGCAACTGACGCTCGGTGAAGACTTCGCCGCAACATCGGAAATGATGGACATGCTGCTGGCGAAGAAACGCGCCGGCGACCGCAAAACCTGGCTCGAATCCAAAGGCAACCTCGCCGAGGTGTTGGCCTGATGCGGTTTGGCTGGGCCTTCGCGGGTGCGTTGCTGCTGAGTTCGATGAATGTGTCGGCCGAGCCGGTGCAGGAATTGCGCGTGCTCTCCGAACATCCGGTCGAGGGCATGCGCGGCGGTAACCTGTCGGGTCTGGCCATGTGCGGCAACGAGTTATGGACGGTATCGGATCGCGATGACGATCAGATCTATCGGCTGAATATTGCCGATCAGGTCTGGCAGGCCGAAACCGTGCACATCGACGTGCCTCCGGTACCAGAGACCGGTTTGCCGTGGGGGCTGCGTTCGCGCAACTGGGCCGCGTCTTTCGTGCGCGGTGGCGACCTGGATTTCGAAGGCATCAGTTGCGACAGCGCCGGCAATCGCTACATCGTCAGCGAAGGCCATGCGGCGGTGTTGCAGGTGCCCGTCAGCGGCCCGGTCAACTGGCTGAAGATCTCGCCGATGATGGTTCGCGAAGCGCGGGCCAGCGGCATGCTTCTGCACTTCAATGCGATATTCGAAGGCCTGGCGATCAACCCGGCGGGCGATCAGATGTGGCTGGCCGCCGAGCGCCAAAGCCGTGGCTTGCTGCTGATCAAGCGTCAGCAGACAGTATGGGATTGTGACGGTCGCTGCGTGCTGCTCAGTGAGGGCGGCAAGGAAATGCAGCCGCCGCAGTTCCCCAACGCCAAAGCGGTTGATCGGGACTTTTCCGACATTTCGTTGTTCAACGGCAAACTGTTTACCCTTGAACGCAACGCTTTCCAGATTTGTCGTCGCGATGCGCAGACCGCCAAGGTCGAACACTGCTGGTCGTATGCTGCCGAACTGTTGCAGGCCAATCGCCGTTACTCGCAGAACTACGGACTGGAAGAGGCGCTGATCGTTGATGCTGACGGGGCGTGGATCGGCGTCGACAACAATTTTGGCCCGCGTGCCGACGGTGAGGTCCGCCCGATTGTCTGGCGCTTCGCCGCGCCTGACGGTGGCTGGAGCGCCAAGCCGTGAGCCAACAGCCGCCGGGCAAACGCGCCGGTCGGGTGCTGTTGATTCTGGCATGGTGCGCCGGGCTGTTTCTGGCCACGCGGTTTTTTGGTCAATGGGAAGAGCGTCAGCAGAATCCGAACGTGGTGGTCACTTCGGAGCAGCGCGACGGGGTGATCGAAGTCAAACTGGCCGGCAATGCCCAAGGGCATTTTGTCGCCAGCGGGCAGATCAACGGCGAGCCGGTGGAGTTTATGCTCGATACCGGCGCGACTGATGTGGCGATCCCGGCTGAGCTGGCCAAGCGTTTGAAGCTGGAACAAGGTTTCGGTGTGACCCTGAGCACGGCCAATGGCCTGAGTCAGGGTTACCGTACAAAAATTGACCGCCTGCAACTGGGCGACATCGTGCTGCGGGACGTCCGCGCACTGGTGGCGCCGGGGCTGCATGGCGATCAGGTGCTGCTCGGCATGAGCGCCCTGAACAAACTTGAATTTACCCAGCGCGGCGGCACCATGCTGCTGCGCCAGACAACGAACTGATGAGGCCCGCATGAGCGACATCCTTGCAGACAGCTTAGATGGCGTAGAACGCCGATCGCTGGCTGACTTCACCGAAAGTGCCTACCTCAACTACTCCATGTACGTGATCATGGACCGTGCCTTGCCGCATATCGGCGACGGTCTGAAACCGGTACAGCGGCGCATCATCTATGCGATGAGCGAGTTGGGGCTGGACGCTGATTCCAAGCACAAGAAGTCGGCGCGTACCGTCGGCGATGTGCTCGGCAAGTTCCACCCGCACGGCGACTCGGCGTGCTACGAAGCGATGGTGCTGATGGCGCAGCCGTTCAGCTATCGCTACACGCTGGTCGACGGCCAGGGCAACTGGGGTGCGCCGGACGATCCCAAGTCCTTCGCTGCCATGCGTTACACCGAAGCACGCCTGTCGCGTTATTCCGAAGTGCTGCTCAGCGAACTGGGCCAGGGCACTGCTGACTGGGGCCCGAACTTCGACGGTACCCTGCAGGAGCCGCTGGTGTTGCCGGCGCGTCTGCCGAATATCTTGCTCAACGGCACCACCGGCATCGCCGTGGGCATGGCCACCGACGTACCGCCGCACAACCTGCGCGAAGTCGCCAGCGCTTGCGTGCGTCTGCTCGATGAGCCGAAAGCCACGATTGAACAGCTTTGCGAACATATTCAGGGCCCGGATTATCCGACCGAAGCGGAAATCATCACGCCGCGCGCCGACCTGCTGAAAATGTACGAAACCGGCAAGGGCTCGGTGCGCATGCGCGCCGTGTACCACGTCGAAGACGGCGACATCATTGTCACCGCGTTGCCGCATCAGGTCTCCGGGGCCAAAGTGCTGGAGCAGATCGCCGCGTTGATGCAGGCCAAACCGTCGAAAGCGCCGCAGATCGCCGATCTGCGTGACGAATCCGACCACGAAAACCCGTGCCGCATCGTGATCATTCCGGTCAACAGCCGCGTCGATCACGAAGCGCTGATGCAGCATCTGTTCGCCAGCACCGAGCTGGAGTCGACCTATCGGGTCAACGTCAACATCATCGGTCTGGACGGCAAGCCGCAACTGAAAAACCTGCGTGCGCTGCTGGTGGAATGGCTGGAGTTCCGCGTGCAGACCGTGCGTCGCCGCCTGCAATTCCGCCTCGACAAGGTCGAGCGTCGCCTGCACCTGTTGGACGGTTTGTTGATCGCCTACCTCAACCTGGATGAAGTGATCCACATCATCCGTACCGAGGAGCACCCGAAAGCCAAGCTGATCGAGCGCTTCGCACTGAGCGAAATCCAGGCCGACTACATTCTCGACACCCGTCTGCGTCAGTTGGCGCGACTGGAAGAAATGAAGCTGCGCGACGAGCAGGACGAACTGCTCAAGGAACAAGCCAAGCTGCAAGCCCTGTTGGGCAGCGAAGCCAAGCTGAAAAAACTGGTTCGCACCGAGCTGATCAAAGACGCGGAAACCTACGGCGATGACCGTCGGTCGCCAATCGTCGAGCGCACCGAAGCCAAGGCTTTGACCGAACACGACCTGTTGCCGAACGAGAAAGTGACCGTTGTGCTGTCGGAAAAGGGCTGGATTCGTTCGGCCAAAGGTCACGAGATCGATGCCACTGGCCTGTCATACAAGGCTGGCGACGGCTTCAAGACCTCGGCAGCGGGGCGCTCCAACCAGTTTGCGGTGTTTATCGACTCCACCGGCCGCAGTTATTCGGTGCCCGCGCATACCTTGCCGTCGGCCCGTGGCCAGGGCGAGCCGTTGACCGGTCGTCTGACGCCGCCGCCGGGTGCGACGTTCGAATGCGTGCTGATGCCGGAAGACGATGCGCTGTACGTCATCGCCTCCGACGCCGGTTACGGTTTTGTGGTCAAGGGTGAAGACCTGCAAGCCAAGAACAAGGCCGGTAAAGCCCTGTTGAGCCTGCCGAACAACGCCAAGGTGATCGCTCCGCGTGCGGTAACCGACCGTGAGCAGAACTGGCTGGCGTCGGTCACGACCGAAGGTCGCCTGCTGATCTTCAAAATCAGCGATCTGCCACAATTGGGTAAGGGCAAAGGCAACAAGATCATTGGTATTTCCGGTGAGCGTGTGGCCAGTCGCGAAGAATATGTCACGGACATCGCCGTCATTCCGGAAGGCGCCACCTTGGTGTTGCAGGCCGGGAAACGTACCTTGTCACTGAAAGCCGACGACCTCGAACACTACAAAGGTGAGCGTGGACGTCGCGGGAATAAACTCCCGCGTGGCTTCCAGCGGGTGGATGCGCTGCTCGTCGAAAACCTCAATTAAGCGTCCTAGACGCGTCGATCCACGATTTAACGCGTAGATCGACGCTTTGGCGCTGGAGTCGGAACGCATATTCACGGATGATATGGCCTTTCAAGCGCCGGCGTGGCCGAGCGTTCTTCATATTTATTGAGTATTTTCACTGTGGTCAGCCTTGTGGCGGCCACCTGGACGGGATGATGACTGCTCTGCGCCTTCCTCTTATTTTGTTGCTCGCTGGCGTTCTTGGCCTGGCGGGTTGCAGCGTTCACCAGCCGGTGTCGCTGTATCAACTGGACAGCGGAAGTCCGGTTCAGCCTGCGCAAAGCGCTGGCATGGCGGTTTTGCTGGGCCCGGTAGTCGTAGCCGATTACCTGCAACGTGAAACTCTGCTGCAACGTCAACCCGACGGCAGCCTGCAAGCATCGACCGATGGTCGTTGGGCTGGCAGCCTTTCGTCGGATATCGATCAGTTGCTGCTGCGTCAGGTTGCCGGTCATCTGGACAGCCAGCGCGTAGTGCTGGCACCGGCGACTTTGGGCTTCAATCCGGATGTGCAGGTATTGCTGACCATCACGCGTCTGGATTCCGGCGAGAAACAACCGGCGATTCTCGATGCGCAATGGCGTTTGATCGACCGTCGTGGTCAGGTGCGTGATAACCGCATCATCCACCTGCAAGAGTTGCATGCCGGTAGTACGGCTTCGCAGGTTCAGGCGCAGGGGATTCTGTTGCAGCGCCTGTCCGAGCAACTGTCGGTAGCGCTCAAGCCATTGGCCAATCAACCGCCTGTGGCTGAGGCGCCGCGCAAGTCGGCTCCTAAACCGGCAGCGCCGGCGGCGGAAGCGGACAAGCAGCCGAAGATTCCGATGGCTTCACCGATTCGTACCGATATGGAAGTGTTCCGCTTCTAAGTCCGGATCGAGTCAAGACAGAGCCCGCCTTGTGCGGGCTTTGTTGTATCTGGTGGGCTGGAGATCTTCGTAGTCAGAGCTGGCCCTATCGCGAGCAGGCTCACTCCTACAGGGGGTGGAGCGACGCTGGTCAAGTGTGGGAGTGAGCCTGCTCGCGAAGAGGCCGGGACAGGCAACAAAAAGCCCGCAGACAATCACTCGTCTGCGGGCTTTTTTACAGCAGGGCTAAAGCCTACGCCCGGCGCTCATGCATCCGCGCCAGTTGCCGCTCGAGCATCGACGGATAAGGCTCCATCAATCGCTCAACACAGCAAGCACCCTCAGGGCTGGCAATCGGCCGGATGCGGGCACGCTGGCGAATCAGCGCGTCATCGCTGATCTTGCGTTCCACCAGCAGCAGATTGCGGCTGTGCTGCGACAGCGCCAGTGCATCCTGGGCGGAGTCGGTCAGCAGCAGATCAATCTGGCTCAGGCCAAACAGCTCGTCGCCAAGGGTCAGACCCAGCTGCAATTGCAGGGTGATGCCGCTGTCAGCGACTTCTATCTGCAACTGATGGCCCAATGCGCGAAGCAGTTCGCCGCAGCAAATGGCGTTGGTCAGGTAATCGTCGCCGCAGTCTTCGGTGTGGAACAGCAACAAACTGCTGCCATCGTTCAACGTCTCGATTTCGCCCTGATACAACGAAGCAGCCTGTTCGAGGCAGTCGCGATAACGCTCCTGCAACTCATCCAGACGTGCGCGCGGCAGACGGCGCAGTTGCTCTTGCGAGCCCAGTTGCACCGCCAGCACCGCCGTGTGTTGCGGCACGCTTGGCGTAGCCTTGCGGATTACCGGTTGCGGGGCTTGGTCCATCGACTCATCACGCAGATCGGCAAATGCGTCGTCGTCCTCATCGTCTTCGACGGTGCTGACCACGCGGCGCGGTGCCGGTTTTTGCGCCGCTACCGGACGGCTCTCATCGAAGCTCGGATCGCGCAGGTTGCGCACTTCGAACTCCGGATCGGCATCTTCGTCTTCGAACTCGGGTTCCGGCTCAGGTTCAGGCTCGGGAGCAGGTTCCGGTGCGTAGCTGGCGTGCAGTTGACGCGCCAGATCACCGATCTCGTCCTGACGTTCGATGCCCGGTGTGTACTCGTCGATCCGGCGCAGCCAGACGCGCAATTGCAACAGCGGCGTGGAGATGTGCCGGCCCAGACGCAGGCTCAAGGCCAGCGACAACGCCAACAGAATCGCACTGAGGATGCCCATGCTTTGCAGGCTGATGGTCATCGGCTGCTGGAATTGGTCCATGTCCAGACTGATGCGCAGTTGCCCGGCGGTCACGTCCTGGAAAGTGATCTTGCTTTCGTACATGCCTTCGGCTTCGCCCAACAGGCTGTGCTTGGGGCGCTGACCGGATTCGGCGAGGATGCGGTTATCCACGCTATAGATAGCCGCGTGGGCCACCAGTTTGTTCTTGGTCAGGTTGTTGAGCAGCACGTTGAGGCTGAGGATGTCGTTGGACACCAACAGTTCAGTGGCGGAGGTGGCGGTCTGCGTGGTCAGGCTTTCGCCCAGCGCATCGGCCTGCTCGTGCATGGCCTGCTTGAACTGCAAGCCCATCACACCGGCATAGATGACCAACGCCAAGGCGACCAGGATCACGTTATGACTGGCAATGCGCAATGCAATCGGTACACGGCGGTGGCGCAGTGCACGGAAGATCAGCAGGAAGAAGTTATCGGTTTTAACAGGCGTGGGCCGGTTCACTGAGCTCGGCTCTTTTGTCCGTGAAGTTGACGCGCAGTATAGCGACAGGCCCTAGACCGGCACAGCGCTCGCGGTGCCCGATGGTCACTGAAAGTGGGTAGATGGCGGTTTTTTTCCAGCTGCGGGGGTGCGCGTTGCGCGAAATCGTCCTGATTAACATCACGGGAGTCGACCGTCCGGGTCTGACGGCGGCCATTACCGGTGTTCTGGCCCAGGGTGGCGTGAACATTCTCGATATCGGTCAGGCGGTGATCCACGACACCCTGTCGTTCGGCATCCTGGTTGAAATTCCCGACACCGAGCAAGGCAAATCCGTGCTCAAGGACATCCTGTTCAAGGGTTACGAGCTTGATCAGCAGGTGCGTTTCACCCCGGTGTCCGAAGAGGATTACCAGCAGTGGGTGGGCAATCAGGGCAAGAAACGCCACATCGTCACCCTGCTGACCCGCAAAGTGACGGCCGGCCAATTGCAGGCGGTCAGTTCGATTACCGCCAAATACGGTTTGAACATCGACCACATCGACCGTCTGTCGGGTCGTATGCCGCTGGACACTCCGGCCGACAAGGGCAAGGGCTGCATCGAGTTTTCCGTGCGTGGCGAAGCGGCCGATCCGCAGGCGCTGCGTGCCGAATTCCTCAGCGTCGCGCAGGAACTGAACGTCGATATTGCCTTCCAGGAAGATTCGCTGTTCCGTCGTAACCGTCGTCTGGCGGTGTTCGACATGGACTCGACGCTGATTGAGGCCGAAGTCATCGATGAACTGGCCAAGGCTGCCGGTGTAGGTGATCAGGTTTCGGCCATCACCGAGCGTGCGATGTCCGGCGAGCTGGATTTCCGTGCCAGCTTCAAGGAACGTCTGGCGCTGCTCAAGGGCCTGGATGTCAGCGTTCTGGATTCGATTGGCGCTTCGCTGCGCCTGACCGAAGGTGCGGAAACCCTGTTCGCCGAACTCAAGCGCCTGGGTTACAAGACGGCGATCCTGTCGGGCGGCTTCACCTATTTCGCCAAGCAATTGCAGGCCAAGCTTGGCATCGACTATGTGTTCGCCAACGAGCTGGAAGTGGTTGATGGCAAGTGCACTGGCGTTGCGGTCGAGCCGATTGTCGATGCGCAACGCAAGGCTGATCTGCTGAGGGAATTGGCACATAAGGAAGGTTTGCGTCTGGAGCAGACCATCGCGGTCGGCGACGGCGCGAATGACT
This sequence comes from Pseudomonas sp. NPDC087346, assembly GCF_044744235.1. Classification (NCBI taxonomy): domain Bacteria; kingdom Pseudomonadati; phylum Pseudomonadota; class Gammaproteobacteria; order Pseudomonadales; family Pseudomonadaceae; genus Pseudomonas; species Pseudomonas sp. NPDC087346. The sequence continues at coordinate 24,941 of NZ_JBIUXX010000029.1, read as the reverse complement.
TGCCGATGCTGGCGATTGCCGGTCTGGGTGTGGCGTTCCGTGCCAAACCGCTGGTCAAGCAGTCGGCGAAACAGGCGATCTCCACCCTTGGGCTGGATGGCGTGCTGTATCTGCTGGGCTTCCGTGATCGCGACGGACAGCTCTGATATCTCGATAGCCTGAGCTGGCCTCATCGCGGGCAAGCCACGCTCCCACAAGGTTTGAGGTGATCACAAGAAAGTGATCCACCTCGATCCTGTGGGAGCGTGGCTTGCCCGCGATGGCCGCGCCGCTAGCCCAGAGTCTTGCGCTTAAAGCGACTTCCACAACGAGTCAAAATCCTCCTCGCTCCCGCCATTCTGCGCCGACTCCAGCGGTCGATAAGCAAACTGATTGAAACTGTGGGTACTCGCCACCCGCCGATCCAGGCCGGCGCGGCGTTCTTCACCGTGGGTGTTGATCAGCACTTTACTGCCTTCCTGAAACGGCAAACGTGGTGCCAGCAAAGTCGCCGGCAGATCAATCGCACTGATCTGCGGCAGCAATAATCCGCGCAAGTAATGGCTGTGATCATCCCGCGAGCGCACCAGTTGCAATCCACACGGCTGCGCATGCGGCGCGACCAGTTCAATGCCCATTTGCGTACCCGCGTCGCGCACCTGACGAATCCAGCGCACCACCGCAATGCTCCAGCCCTGCTGGGTGCTGTCCTGTATCCCGAGCATTTCACCGGCCTGTAACTCCGCAGGCACTTCCGTCGGCCACGCCAGGCAATAACCGCCGGGGCTGTGGTTAATCACCGGCAGCGTATAGGTCGGGTAGTGCGGCGGGCTGTCGGCGTTGTCCTCGTCATCGGCCAGATGTTCGTACTGAATTTCTTCGTAGGGCAAGAATTGCCCGGACGTGTTTTGCGGTGCGGCATCGAATGCCTGGCTCCAGCTGTCCTTTTCAGTCTTGGCCACCGCGCTGCTGAAATTCGCCGCGCGTGCACCGGGATGCTTGAGCAGTTCGCTGAACGTGCGTTCACCGCCGAGATAGAAGTGCAGAGCGCTCATGCCGACGCACACCGTGAGGCTGCCGTCGCCGACCGTCCGTTGAAAACTGCGCTCGGCGGCCTGGCCCCAACTCGCATGCAGATGCTGCAGGGTATCCAGACTCAAACCGGCCGGCACCGGCAGTGGCGCCGATGTTTCCTGGCGCAGCAGGTGCGCTTCAATGGCATTCACCAGCGGCTGCGGGTCGAACCCCAGCAGGCCGGGTTTTTGCTCACTGCGAAACATGTTGCGATAGCGTGGGCCGGCATCCAGTTGCGGCGAGATCGCGAACAGTCCGTCATCCGCTGCGCCGGGATGCAGCTTGAGCCAGCCACTCCACGCTTCCAGCACCTCGGCCAGTCGGGCGATCTGGTTCTGGCGCAATTGATTGCAGCGGGCGCTGCCCAGTAACAGCGCGGCGAGATAAGTCTGCTCAAGGCTGAGTTCGTTGGTCAGGCTCGCCAGATCATCGTGTACGCGGCGATGTTGCAGCTGTAATTCGCAGGCGCTGCGATACAACTGATGCAATTCAAACCACAAGTGTTCCGGTGCCGGGTTATATAGCTGCGTGGCGCGTACCAACTGACCTTTGAGGGCATGGGCGGCGCGTTGCAGGGCCTGGCTGAGCAGCGGCGCACGATCCTTGCTGTACTTCGGCGCAATGCGCAGGACGATCTGTTTGTAGCCGATAGCCAGTTGAGTTTGCAGGGCCTGACACAGGTTGCTGATCTTGCGCGAGCGCTCGTCGAGCATGATCGACTGATGCAGAAAATGCCGTTCCAGATGCTGGCAGACGAAATAAACCTCGGGCCGCAGCAGTTCCAGCAGATGCAGACGATTGTCGCTGGGCGTGAGCAGTTGGTTGAGTTCGCCGAGACCTTGGTACAACAGGCGGGCGGTTTCGCCGATGTTGGCCTTGGGCAGGCCGGCGATCCAGCGCTTGAGGTCGCGCGGGGTGGCTTCGCAGAAAGACAGACGCGATTGAGTCGGGGTCGTGGCGCGAAGAAGCGGAGGGGAGATGGTCTGGCTCATGCCAAAAACCATAGCAGCAAATGCTGTACTGCGTTCGGCCTGCATCCCTGTAGGAGTTGCCGCAGGCTGCGATCTTTTGATCTTCAAAAACAAAGTCAAAAGATCGCAGCCTGCGACAGCTCCTACAGGGGAGTGCGGGTGGATCAGGCTGTTGGCAGCGCCAGGCCTTGGCCCATCTGCACTGGCGAACCTGCGACCAGTTCTTCAGCCCATTTCACCTGATCCGGCCCGAACAGCACGACGGCGGTCGAACCCAGCTTGAAGCGGCCCAGTTCGGCGCCTTTTTCCAGGTGGATCGGCGCACGTGCGGCTTCGTCGTAGCGGAAGGTTTTCAGTTCGCGCTTCGGTGGCGTGACCAGACCGGCCCACACGGTTTCAATCGAAGCGACGATCATCGCACCCACCAGAACAACGGCCATCGGCCCGCGCTCGGTGTCGAAAATGCACGCCACACGCTCGTTACGAGCGAACAGCTCCGGCACGTTTTCGGCGGTGGTCTGGTTGACCGAGAAGATCCGGCCCGGGATGTAGACCATTTCGCGCAGGGTACCGGCCAGCGGCATGTGCACGCGGTGGTAGTCCTTCGGCGACAGGTAAATGGTGGCGAAGTCGCCGCCCATGAACGGTGCGGCATTCGCCGCGTCACCGCCGAGCAATTCCAGCACGCTGAAGCTGTGGCCCTTGGCCTGGAACACGCGACCGTGTTCGATCGGGCCGAGCTGGCTGACCGCACCGTCGGCCGGGCTGAGGATCGCGCCCGGGGTCTGGTCCAGCGGACGTGCGCCATCTTTCAATGCACGAGTGAAGAAGGCGTTGAAGTGCTCGTAAGCGGTCAGGTCTTCGACCAGCGCCTGCGACATATCCACCTGATAACGCTTGGCGAACCACTGGGTGAAGGCATTCTTGAACCAGCGCACGCGGCACTCGGCAACGCAGCCGGCAAGGCGCGACAGCAGGTGATGAGGCAGCAGGTACTGGCTGATGATAAACAGACGATCTTTCATGGGTTGTCCTTAAAAAACCTTAAATCTCTACGGGCGTGTCAGGGTGGTTGCCCCATTCGCCCCAGGAACCGGCGTAGCCCTTGACCCGCGGATAACCGAGGGCTTTGGCCACCAGATAAGTGAAGCCCGACCGGTGATGGGTCTGGCAGTGAGTAATGATTTCCTTGTCCTTGGTGATGCCCAGTTGTTCAAGGATTTGCGGCATGTCGCTGCGAATGCGCAACTGACGCGCCTGGTCCATGCCCGCGGTCCATTCGAAATTGACCGCGCCGGGAATGTGGCCACCCTTTGCCGCCAGCACTTTCTCGCCGGAATATTCCAGCGGGCCGCGTGCATCCCAGATCGCCAGATCCGCAGCGCCGAGACGGCTTTGCAGATACTCGCGGGTAGCGGTTGGCTCATCGTGCAGGGTCAGGGCCACCGGGCCGCCGACTGCCGGGGGAATCTGGATCGACATTGGCGAACCTTCCGCCAGCCACGCCGGCAGACCACCATCGATGTAGTGATATTTATCGTGACCGATCACGTCGAGCAGCCAGATGAAGCGCCCGGCCCAGCCGCCACCTTCGTCGTCATAAACGACGTAGACCGCGTCTTTGTGATGGCCCAGTTCTCCGAACAGCTCTTCGAGTTTATCTTTGCCCGGCAGCAGGCCCGGCGCGGGCGCCTGGCCCAACTGGGTGCGTTTCGGGTCGACGAAACGTGCGCCGGGGATGTGTCCCTCGGTATAGCGGGCAGCGCTGGTCAGATCCACCAGAATCAGATCGCGGGCCTCGAGCCGAGGGAGCAGGTCGCTCGGTTCGATGACGAGCGGCAAGCCAGAGAAGTCAGACATGTGAGGTCTCCAGAGCACAAAGGGGAGGATTGTAGCGCAGCCTCACTGGCCGCGGCTGCTAAAGCTATGCAGGGCTTTTTCGATGCACTGCGCGGTTTTGCCGAAGGCTTGTACGGTGATGTCAGCGAACGGCCCGCCACCCTGATCTGCGACGACGATCATGATCACCCGCCCGTTGTTCACCAGCGAGCGCAGGAACAAATGCTCGCCACGGAACAGCGTGCGCAAACCTGCCGGCAGCAGGGCCGAGAATTGCGCGTTGTTTTCCGGGCTGATCCGCACCTGCGCCTGTTGCGCGAGCAGGCGTTGCAGAACCTTGCTCTGACTGACGACGAAATTGAGTCCGGCAGCCTCTTTCGGTAAGCCGCTGGTTTGATGCACGCGCAGATTGGCGTGAGTGCGGTCGGCCATCAGGATCATCACCCGGCGCATACCGCTGGCAACCAGCGCATCGCGGGCGGCGACGGTCAAAGACATGGCGTTGGTAAAGCGACTCGGCTCGGCCAGCAACTCGGCGCACTGCTGGCGCCATTTCGCCAGATCCTCGGCAGTCGGCGCCGCCGCCGGAAGCATCCTGGCCGGCAAACGGTGGGTGCCCCATGGCCACAGCAGCGACTCCGCCGGGTGCCACAAATCCGGCATGGCGTGCTGGCGCGCACTGTTGGCAGCCTGCTGGTGCAACTGTTGCTGCACCTCTTCCATCGGGATTTGCAGATAAAGGCTGGTCAGGTACTGCCAGCGTTCACTGTGCGGGCTGTCCCAGGCCTGTTGCGCCGACAGCGCCAGACCGTTGGCCAGCAACACGGTGTTGGCCGGTTGATTGAGCCAGCGACGCAGGGTCGGGTCATCATCGAGGCGATTTTGCTGGCGCAACGGGTGTTCGCTGTCGCGGGCGATGCGCAGCACTTTGACCAGTTCGCGTTGTTCGCTGAGCAACAGTTTATAGCCCTGTTGCACCCAGATCGGCAGACGCCAGACTTCGACCAGCGCCTGAGCGATTTTCAGCAGGCGTACACCAAACAACTGCTTTTCGACGTCGCGTGCCGATTCACCCTTGTGAATCACCCGCAGTTCCCACTCTTCGAGCAACTTCGGATAGGTCAGCGCCAGCGGCCACAGCGGCGAAAGAAACAGCAGGCTGCCCCAATGAATGTCCTGCCACAGACGTGCGAGGCGGCTGGCGAAGAAACCATTGGCCTGTTGCGTGGCGTGCTGGCTGATCATTTGCAGTTGGCGCAGGGCCTTGGGGATCTGCATCTGCGGTTCGGCCGGCAGGCGTGCGAGCAATTCTTCGGTGCGGGCGAGACCGAGGCGATTGATCGCCACCTCAAGATTTTCCGCAGGTTCGGCCATGCTCGCGTGGGTGTGACGATTGGCCTCACGGATGATGCTCAAGGCCAGCGCCGGGCTTTCCTGCATCAGGTCGGCGATATCGCGAAGCGAGCTGCGATTGTCGCGGATCGCCCGACAGACTTTGTCGTGCGCCTCTTGCGGCACCGGCAGTCGAACGCTGTCGAGCAGCTTCACCCAGCCGTCGAGTGTGGTCGGGTTTGCGTGTGGAACGTTCGTTTCATTAGCCATGTCTGGACGGGATCTTCATCTGCTGTAGACGCGCCCGGCACGGGCTAAATTGGCTTTTCGCCTGAACTGGCTATAGTCTGGCGCAGTTTTGCCGATAAGTAGAAGAAGAGATTTTTTAACTTCCGAATATGACCTTGAACCCGACTCAATAAGTACTTTCCTACCTATGGCTAAAATTATCGGCATCATCGTCGTATTCGCGAGCGTGCTCGGCGGATACGTGCTTTCCCACGGCAAGATTGCCGCCCTGATCCAGCCCTTCGAGGTGTTGATCATCGGTGGTGCCGCACTCGGTGCATTCCTGCAGGCCAACCCCGGCTACATGACGATGCACGTGCTCAAGAAATCCCTGAGCATGTTCAGTTCGCGCTTCAGCCACACCTTCTATCTTGAAGTGCTGGGCCTGATCTACGAGATCCTCAACAAGAGCCGCCGCGAAGGCATGATGGCCATCGAGGGCGACATCGAAGACGCCGCTGCGAGCCCGATTTTCGCCAAGTACCCGGCCGTGCTCAAAGACGAGCGCATGACCGCGTTCATCTGTGATTACCTGCGCATCATGTCCTCCGGCAACATGGCTCCGCACGAGCTGGAAGGCCTGTTCGACATGGAGCTCTACAGCCTCAAAGAAGACCTTGAACATCCATCGCACGCGGTCAACGGCATCGCCGACGCCATGCCCGGTTTCGGTATCGTCGCGGCGGTATTGGGTATCGTGGTGACCATGGCCTCGCTGGGTGAAGGCGATCAGAAATCCATCGGCCTGCACGTAGGTGCGGCACTGGTTGGTACCTTCTTCGGTATTCTCGCGGCCTACGGTTTCTTCGGTCCGCTGGCGCACTCCCTGGCCCACGATGCCAAGGAAGAACTGAACGTCTACGAAGCCATCAAGGCCTCTCTGGTGGCGTCGGCCTCCGGCATGCCGCCATCGCTGGCCGTGGAATTCGGGCGCAAGGTTCTGTACCCGGCGCACCGTCCAAGCTTCGCCGAGCTGGAACAAGCAGTTCGCGGTCGCTAAGTCATGGAAAATAACCAGCCGATAATCATCAAGCGCGTCAAGCGCATCGCCGGTGGGCATCACGGTGGCGCGTGGAAAATCGCGTTTGCCGACTTCGCCACGGCGATGATGGCGTTCTTCCTGGTGTTGTGGCTGTTGTCCACCGCCACCCCGGAACAGAAGATCGCCATCGCCGGTTACTTCAAAGACCCGGTCGGTTTCTCCGAAAGCGGTACGCCGTACATCATCGACCTGGGCGGCACGCCGACCCTCGCGCCGGAAAACACCCTCAACCCTGAGGTGAAGTCGCAGCCGCAACCGGACAAGGTCACGGTCGACACCGAGCAAGTCGAAGGCATGGCCGAGCAGGTCGAGAAGGAACGTCTGGAACTGCTGCTGCAGGAATTGCAGAACAAGGTCGACGAGAACCCGCAACTGCAGAAGTTCAAGGATCAGATCCTGTTCGAGATCACTCCGAACGGCTTGCGCATCCAGATCATGGACGCCGAAAACCGTCCGATGTTCGACTCCGGTTCTGCACGTCTGAAGCCGTACTTCGAAGACATCCTGCTGGCCATGGCCGACACCATCAAAGCGGTGCCGAACAAGATCAGCATCAGCGGCCACACCGACGCCAAGCCGTACACCGGCAGCGGCGATTTCGGCAACTGGGAGCTTTCGGCCAACCGCGCCAACGCCGCCCGGCGTGCGCTGGTGGCAGGCAGTTATCCGGACTCGCAAGTCGCACGGGTGGTGGGTTACGCCTCGTCGGCACTGTTCGACAAGGAGAACCCGTTCAACCCGGTCAACCGCCGTATCGACATCGTCGTGCTGACCAAAAAGGCGCAAGCGGCCATCGAAGGCTCGCAGGGTGCCGATCCGGCTAAACCTGCCACTGAAGGTCAGAACGGCGCGGCCCCGGCAGCGCCAGTTGATCCGAACGCATTGCCGGCGGATCAGCAACCGGTGCCTGCGCACGAGTTGCGCGAGCGCTTGAATCTGTTTGATGACGCCGCGCCGAAGCCAGCCACACCGGGGGCTGCGGCACCCGCCCCAGCGCCTGCGCCGGCAGCTCCACCGGCAACTGCCCCGGCTCCAGCGCCGAAGCAGTGATCCACAAAAAAGCCGACAGTGATGTCGGCTTTTTTGTGGCTGATCGGCCGGTCTGCCCTTGGCTTCAAAAACCGCGATGTACCCGGTTTTTAAGCGCCTCATGAAACTGATCTGCATTGCTCTTGTTCGCGCTACGGTTCGACTGAGTACCTGTCACCGAGTCCAGCAACATCGAGCGCTTGCTCGTCCCTTCGCTGCGATATGCATCGATGAAGAACTCCAGATCCTTCTCGTTACTCAACTTCGGCCATTTATCCAGATACAGCGGCAACTCCGTCGGCCCGGTCTTGAACGAGCAGATCCGCCGATTGGTGATGGTCGCCTCGCCAATCTCGAACGGCACCCACCACGACAGCGCAGTCTTCTCCGAGACCACCGCGAGCAAGTGCGTGCATTCGTTGATGTTGCGAGTGATTACCCCGGTGATGTCGTCGGTGGTCTGCGATTCGGCGTCCAGCACGTCGAGGTAGGTTTTGATGTTGGCCTGCATCAGGCGGCTGTTGATGGCAATGGCCCGGGCCCGATCCATGTGGCGGTAGCTGATAAAGACTGGCATCAGAAATGTCCTTTGATAGCGAGTTCGCGGTAATAGGCGCCGAGCGCCGTGAGGCGGCAGCCGGTGGAGTGGAGGGCTGCGTAATACATATGCTCGGCGTCCACCGGTTCGATCAGGCTGTGGCGGTTGCACATTTGCAGTTGTTTGAAGATATCGCCGTGATCGGGATCGAACGAGGCTTCGGTGGGTTCGTAGCTCGGATCGAGCCTGAACACGTAGCCCGGATCGGGGAACCAGTCCTTGAGTTTGCGCAGGGTTTCCTCGGCGATCAGTGGCGCGACCTCGCGCAGTGGCACGAACTGCGAAACGTTGGTCTTGAACACCGGCCGCTGTTCCCAAGCGCCGAGCGCATTGTCGACAAACGAATACACGCTGCCCGGCGTGACCTTGCCCAGCACGTTGGCGGCGCCGCCGTGCAGCGCTTGTAGCAGCAAATCGGTGAACACGCCGTGGCCACGGCTTTCGAGGGCGACCTGTTCCTTTTTACAGGCGGTGAGAATGGTCATGCCTTCGCCGATCACGCTGTTACCGCCGCGCAAACCGCGCATGGCAGCGGCGGCGCCGGACTGGCAGCAATCGAGAATGATGATCTTGTTCTTGATGTGCGGAGCCTGGTCCGCCCACTGCAAAATGTCGCTGATGCGGATGCCTTCGCCGCCATGTTTGAAATCCTGTGGGATCAGCAGCCCCTCATCGATGCTTGTGTCGAACTGACCATGGCCGGCGAAGTACAGCAGCGCCACATCGCAATCACCGGAAAACAGGCTCTGAATATGCTGTTTCATGGTGTTGAGCGTCAGGCGTTCTTCCGATGAGGTCAGCACTTTGCTGCTGAAATTCGGGCGGCCGTTGGCGTGGCGCTCCAGTACCGAAGCCATGGCCATTGCGTCGTTGTTACAGCCGCTCAGAGGCGAAACATGTTCGTAATGGTTGATGCCGATAAACAGACCTTTACGCATGATCACACCGCCGTATGCAGTCGAATCGCAGCGACGATGCTGTTGGTGTTCCATGCGCACTCGGCGTGAGCGGCGTCACGGACCACGGTGGAAATCCGCTCGGCGCCGAACGGCTTGACGGCGATGATCACCTTGCCCATGCGTTTGGCGATCTCGATTTCCTTGTTGATCCACTTGCTGTAAGTCGAATACATGCCGGCCATGATCAGCACCGCCGAGCAAGGGCGAATCTTGTTTTCGATGGCTTCTGCCAACTGCTTGTCGGTTTGCGCGCCGACGATTGGATTGTGCGGTGGCACCGAAAAGTTCTTGAAGGTGAAAGTCGGATGCGCGGTGAGCAGACGAACCAGATTGTCGTGGGTGTCTGAGTAGTTCCACGAGTGGCTGATGAACAAATGGTAGGTTTGCATGAGGGTTCCCCGATATCGCGAAAGTGCGAAGAGGAACCGAATGTAGGCCTCTGGACGGGGCTCACAAGACCTGCGGAGTGAAAGAGAAATGTCCTGCAAACAGGCAGGAATCGCTCCTACAGAATGATCTGACGTTTAAGGCGAACGGGATTTTGTAGGGCTGCGTACGACAATCGGCAGCCCCGTTGAGTCGGGGCTGCCGATGCGTCTGTTTAGTAGCTGCTTTCAGGCAAGCTGGCGATGATCGAGCGGTAGCTGTTCATTCGCTGCTGCTGCACGCGGCCATCTTCCAGCGCTTTGAGCAGTGCACAACCCGGTTCGCGGTCATGTTTGCAGTCGCGGAAGCGGCAGGTTCCGAGCAAGTCGTTGAACTCGATGAAACCGGCTTCGACATCGGCGCGGCTGACGTGGCCCAGACCGAACTCACGGATACCCGGTGAGTCGATCAGTTCGCCGCCGCCCGGGAAGTGGAACAGCCGCGCGGTCGTCGTGGTGTGAGTGCCCTGGCCGGACAGCTCGGACAACGGGCCGACGCGGGTTTCGACTTCCGGCAGCAGGCTGTTGACCAGCGACGACTTGCCGACACCTGACTGGCCGACGAACACGCTGATGCGCCCGTCGAGCTGCTGTTGCAGCTGTTCCATGCCATTGCCGTGGTGCGCCGAGACTTCCAGCACTGGATAACCCAGCGTGCGATAGACCGCCAGCAATGCGTTGAGCGCCGGGGCGTTCTGCTCATCGATCAGGTCAAATTTGTTCAGCAGCAACAACGGGCGAATTCCAGCGTGCTCGGCTGCGACCAGATAGCGGTCGATCAGGTTGGCATGCGGCTCGGGCAGCGGCGCGAAGACGATGACGATCATGTCGACGTTGGCGGCTACCGGCTTGAGCTGGCCACGGCTGTCGGGGCGACAGAGTTCAGTGTTACGCGGCAGTTGCGCGACGATCACACCAATGCCCTGGTTGCCGGCACGCCAGACCACCTGATCGCCGGTCACCAGCGCGGGCAGGTTGGCGCGCAAATGGCAACGGAAGACCTGGCCGGCCAGTTCGCCATCCAGCGCTTCGACTTCGACCTGTACGCCGAAGTGAGCGATTACCAGGCCGGTCTGTTCCGGGCCCAGATCGCCGCCCTCGAGGGCTTCGACAGCCGAGGACTCGCGTTTGGCGGCGCGTGCGGCGCGTTCGCCCTGAATCTTTTCGATGCGCCAGTTTTGACGACGATTGAGTTGGCGTTTGGCCATGGGTGTTCCGTATGAATAATGCAGCGATTAGGTAAAACGGCCGCGAGTTTAGCACGCCCGGCCACCGGCCTAGGCTAAACTGCGCAGCATTGCTCAGGAGCCGAAATATGCAAAACCCGCAGAATCTGATCTGGATCGACCTGGAAATGACCGGTCTTGATCCTGATAACGACGTCATCATCGAAATGGCCACTATCGTCACCGACAGTGACCTGAACACCCTGGCCGAAGGCCCGGTGATCGCCATTCACCACAGCGACGAAGTCCTCGCCCGTATGGACGAATGGAACACTCGCACTCACGGTAACTCCGGCCTGACCCAGCGCGTGCGCGACAGCCGCGTGAGCATGGCTGAAGCCGAAGCTGAAACCATCGCGTTCCTTGAAAAGTGGGTGCCGAAGGGCAAGTCGCCGATCTGCGGTAACAGCATCTGCCAGGATCGCCGCTTCCTTTATACGCACATGAAATCCCTGGAAAGCTACTTCCACTACCGCAACCTCGACGTGTCCACGCTCAAAGAGCTGGCGGCACGCTGGGCTCCGGATGTGCGCGACAGCTTCAAGAAGGGCAGCACGCATTTGGCGCTGGACGACATCCGCGAATCCATCGCCGAGCTGCAGCACTACCGCAAGCACTTCATCAAGTTCTGAGTTCGGATTCGGTGGGTGATGGCTTTTGTGGCGAGGGGATTTATCCCCGTTGGATTGCGAAGCGATCCCCCTGCATTACAACGGAAAGACCGCGTGTGCAGGTTTTGCGACTGCTGCGCAGCCGAACGGGGATAAATCCCCTCGCCACAGGTATCGCGTTCACCGAGTAATCTGTAACGGCACCGCCCTCTTTTGGTGCTGCACCGAAATGGCTAGACTGCGCGCCTTCCTGCCAGGATCGCCACCATGTTGCTGATGCTCTATCTGATCGCCATTACCGCTGAAGCCATGACTGGCGCGCTGTCTGCCGGGCGCCGTGGCATGGACTGGTTCGGCGTGGTATTGATCGCCTGCGTCACGGCGTTGGGCGGCGGTTCGGTGCGCGATGTGCTGCTCGGGCATTACCCGCTGACCTGGGTCAAACACCCGGAATACCTGGTGCTGACCTCGGTCGCGGCGATGTTCACCGTATTCACTGCACGCTGGATGCGTCACCTGCGCTCGCTGTTTCTGGTGCTCGACGCCGTCGGGCTGGTGGCGTTCACCCTGATCGGCTGCATGACCGCACTGGAAATGGGCCACGGCATGCTGGTGGCGTCAGTCAGCGGTGTGATCACCGGGGTTTTCGGCGGCATCCTGCGCGACATCTTCTGCAACGACATCCCGCTGATCTTCCGCCGCGAACTCTACGCCAGCGTCTCGTTCGCCGCTGCGTGGTGCTACATGCTGTGCCTCTATCTGAACGTGCCAAGCGAACAGGCGATATTGATCACCCTGTTCGGCGGCTTCCTGCTGCGCCTGCTCGCCATCCGCTTCCACTGGGAAATGCCCAAGTTCGTCTATAACGACGCGCCTTGATATCGGCTACGTGCTGCGGGGCGAAATATTCTGTCGGGATTGTTGAATAGTTTGCGGGGTGTAAATGGAGTAAAAATGACTTAAATAGGGTATCTGAAGCCTTAAATACCCCTTTTAGTCTTTTCTCCCCCATTTAACAGGTCATCCTGAAACAGCTTGCTGTTATCGAATCCACTGAGTCGTCTAACCGCTTGGAGGGTGTGATTGTCGCACCCGCCCGTTTGAAATCGCTGATGAGCAAAACCACCGATCCGCAAAGTCGATCAGAACAGGAAATTGCCGGCTATCGCGATGCGCTTTCACTCATCCATGAAGCGGCCGGGGACATGCCTTTTTCTGAGGGTGTCCTGAGGCAGCTACACAGTTTGCTATACCGCTATCTACCGCAGTCCGGTGGTGACTGGAAAGCGACAAACAACGACATCATCGAGCGTAATCCCGACGGAACTTCGCGGGTTCGCTTTCAACCAGTGGCCGCACATCTAACGCCTATTGCAATGGCGGAAATGCTGATGCAATACCATCTGGTAGCTCAGCAAAATCTAGCTGACCCTCTCGTCCTGATACCGCTCACCGTCCTGGATTTTCTGTGTATTCATCCTTTCTCGGATGGTAAAGGTCGTGTAGCTCGTTTGTTGACGTTACTACTGCTTTACCAGTTTGATTATCGAGTCGGGCGTTTCATCAGTCTTGAGCGGATATTTGAGGAATCAAAGGAAGGCTATTACGAGACGCTCGAGATCAGCTCTCAAAAGTGGCATGACGGCACGCACGACGTGCAACCCTGGGTGGACTATTTTTGGGGTGCATTACTTCGAGCGTACAAAGAGTTCGAAGAGCGCGTTGGGACTATCGATACCCGTCGTGGCGGAAAAAGTGATCGGGTCAGGGAGATAGCCTTGAGCAGAAATCTGCCTTTTTCTATTACAGAAATTGAGGAGTCTTGCCCCGGAGTAAGCCGAGACACAGTACGTTCGGTTCTGCGCGCCCTGAAAGCCGAAGGATTGATTGAGCCGACCGGTAAGGGGCGTAGCGCGAAGTGGAGAAAATCAGTTGGAATTTAGAGATAACGTTAGCTGCTGCGTTCAGCATGCTGCCTAAGAGCCCACTCCACATGCTCTCGTACCAGCTCTGACGGATAGTCCCGTCGCGCCTTCAGCGCTTCCAGCACTGGAATGCTCGACGGTGCATTGCCCAGCCCGACCGCCAGATTGCGCAACCAGCGCTCATAACCGGCGCGGCGCAGCGGTGAGCCTTCGGTGCTGCTGAGGAATTTGTCCTCATCCCACATGAACAGCTCGGCCAGTTCGGCGTTGTCGAGGTTGTGGCGCGGTTTGAAGTCGCTTTCCCCGGATGGCTTGGCGAAACGGTTCCATGGGCAGACGATCTGGCAGTCATCGCAACCGAACACGCGATTGCCGATCAACGGTCGCAGGTCTTCGGGGATGGCGTTTTTCAGTTCGATGGTCAGGTAAGAAATGCAGCGTCGCGCGTCCAGAACATAAGGGCCGACGAAGGCGTTGGTCGGGCAGATGTCGAGGCAGGCCGTGCAGCGGCCGCAATGTTCGGTGCTGTGCGGGTCATCCACCGGCAGTGGCAGATCGACGAACAGTTCGCTGAGGAAAAAATAGCTGCCAGCCTTGCGGTTCAATACCAGGGTGTTTTTGCCGATCCAGCCGAGCCCGGCCTGTTCGGCGATGGCTTTTTCCAGCACCGGGGCGCTGTCGACGAAGGCGCGGAAACCGAACGGGCCGATCTCGGCCTGAATCTTGTCCGCCAATTGTTGAACGCGTTTACGGATCAATTTGTGGTAATCGCGGCCCAAGGCATAACGCGAAACGTAAGCTTTTTCCGGTTGCGCCAGACGTTTGGCCATTTCGGTATCGCCCGGCAGGTAGTCCATGCGCAGGGAAACCACGCGCAAAGTGCCCGGCACGAGTTCTTCCGGATGCGAGCGTTTGCTGCCATGGGCGCCCATGTAATCCATTTCGCCGTGGTAGCCAGCTTCGAGCCAGCGCTCGAGATGCTGTTCATGCTCGGCGAGGTCCAGACCGCTGATGCCGACTTGCTGAAAGCCCAGCTCGCGGCCCCAATCCTTGATGGATTGGGCGAGGGCGGGGAGGTCTGTAGTAATAGCAGGCATGAGACGAGAGAAACCGGAGCTGAGGTGCGTATAATTCTGCCAGACATCGGAGCCCGAAGACGCATGCCGCACACGAAAGATGAATTACCCGACGCGCTGTATTGCGCCGCGCAGGTGCGTGCGCTCGACGCACGGCTGATTGCCGCCGGCACGCCGGGCTTCGAATTGATGCAGCTCGCAGCGCATGCGACGTGGCGGGCGCTGGTGCGGCAATGGCCCGATGCGCAGGAACTGACGGTGCTCGCTGGTCACGGCAACAACGCAGGCGACGGTTATCTGGTGGCTGCGCAGGCACAGCGTGCGGGTTGGGCGGTGCAGGTTCTGGCCGTCGGCGAACCGCAGCGATTGCAGGGTGACGCGGCGCTGGCCCATGCGCAGGCGCTGACCGAAGGCGTTGCCATACAGAGCTGGAGCGCACAGCAAGAACTGCGCGGGATCGTTCTCGATGCCTTGCTCGGCACCGGTCTGAGCGGTGACGTGCGCGAGCCTTACGTCGGCGCCATCAACCAACTTAACGCCAGCGGCCTGCCCGTGGCAGCGGTGGATATCCCTTCCGGGCTGTGCTCCGATACCGGGCATGTGCTGGGTGTCGCGGTGCGTGCCGATCTCACGGTTACCTTCATCGGCTTGAAGCTGGGCCTGTTCACTGGCGAGGCGGCGGATCGCGTCGGCGCGCTGGTGTTCAATGATCTGCAAGCCAGCGCAGAGATCTACAACGATATTCCCGTCAGTGCCCGACGCCTCACGACAGCGAACCTGCCGCGTCTGGCTGCCCGTGCTCCGACGGCGCACAAGGGACGGTTCGGCCATTTGCTGCTGATTGGCGGTGATCATGGTTTCGGCGGGGCTATTCTGCTGAGTACTGAAAGCGCTTTGCGCAGCGGTGCGGGCATGGTTTCGCTGGCGACGCGCCCGGAGCATGTCCCGGCGGCGCTGGCCCGGGTGCCGGAGGTCATGGTGCTCGGTACGTCATCGGCCAATCAGTTGATGGGTTTGCTGGAAAAGGCTTCGGTATTGGTCGCAGGTCCGGGGCTTGGGCAGGCGAGTTGGGGGCGGGCACTGTTGTCGGCTGCGGCCAATGCGCCGTTGCCGCAGGTCTGGGACGCCGACGCATTGAATATGCTGGCAAGCGGCTTCGTCAGCCTGCCCAAGGATTGCGTGATCACGCCGCATCCGGGTGAGGCGGCGCGTTTGCTGGGGATCAGCACTGCCGAGGTTCAGGCTGATCGTCCGGCCGCTGCACGGGCGTTGAGCAAAAAATATTCGGCAGTGGTGGTGTTGAAAGGCGCCGGCAGTCTGATCGCGCATCCCGACGGACGTCTGGCGCTGTGTCACCAAGGCCATCCGGCCATGGCCACCGCCGGTCTCGGTGATGTGCTGGCAGGATTGGTCGGCGCTTTGCTGGCGCAACACATGAACGGCTTCGATGCCGCATGTCTGGCGGTCTGGCTGCATGCCAATGCCGGGGCGCAACAAGGGAAATTCGGCCGTGGGCTGGCGGCCAGTGATCTGATTCCAGCCATTCGTCAGTTGTTGGAGGAGCTTGCACCGTGTCTGAAGTAACCCTGTACCTGGCCGATGAACAGGCCATGAGCGACTTTGGCGCACGGATCGCCCGCGTTACCCAAGGCCATGGCCTGATTTTCCTCGAGGGCAACCTCGGTATGGGCAAAACCACCCTGTCGCGAGGCATCATTCGTGGGCTGGGACATGTCGGCGCAGTGAAAAGTCCGACGTTCACGTTGGTCGAACCCTACGAGATCGGTGATATCCGCGCCTTCCACTTCGACCTGTATCGACTGGTCGATCCGGAGGAGCTGGAGTACCTCGGCATCCGCGATTACTTCGAAGACGATGCGCTGTGCCTGATCGAATGGCCCGATAAAGGTGCAGGCTTTTTGCCAAAGCCTGACCTGACCATTACCATTAGCCCGCAAGACAGCGGGCGTTCGCTGAAAATTTTGTCCCAGAGCTCGCGTGGCGAGGCCTGGTGTGCCGCTTTGGCATTGGAATCCAATTAAATGATGGGGTTAGGTATGCGCTTTCGCGCGTTGGTGGCTGCCGCTGGACTGATGTTGATGGCAGTGACCGTCAACGCTGTGGCCGATACAAAGGTCAACAGCGTGCGCCTGTGGCGGGCACCGGATAACACGCGACTGGTCTTCGACCTGAGCGGCCCGGTGCAGCACAGCGTTTTCACCCTGACCGCTCCGGATCGGCTGGTGATCGACATCAACGGCGCGACCCTCGGGGCGCCGCTGAAAGTCTCGACGGCGAACACGCCGATCACCGCGATGCGCTCTGCACAGCGCACACCGACCGACCTGCGGGTGGTCATCGACCTGAAAAAAGCCGTCACCCCGAAAAGCTTCTCGCTGGCGCCGAACGCGCAGTACGGCAACCGTCTGGTGGTCGATCTGTTCGACAACGCCGCTGATGCCGCACCGCCGCCTGCTCCGACGCCGTCGGTCGCGACCCTGCCTGCGGTGCCGGTGACTCCGACTGAGCCTGCGATCAAGTTGCCGCCAGCCCCGGCCGGCAAGCGCGACATTATTGTGGTGATCGACGCCGGTCACGGTGGCGAAGACCCGGGCGCATCCGGCTCACGTGGCCAGCGTGAAAAAGATGTGGTGCTGCAGATCGCTCGCGAATTGCAGCGTCAGGTCAACGGTATGAAAGGCTTCCGCGCCGAACTGACGCGTACCGGTGACTACTTCATCCCGCTGCGTGGCCGTACAGAAATCGCCCGCAAGAAGGGCGCCGACCTGTTCGTATCGATTCACGCCGACGCCGCGCCATCGGCCGCTGCGTTCGGTGCCTCGGTGTTTGCCCTGTCTGATCGTGGCGCGACCTCGGAAACCGCGCGTTGGTTGGCCGACAGCGAAAACCGTTCCGACTTGATCGGTGGTGCCGGCAACGTCAGCCTCGATGACAAGGACCGCATGCTCGCTGGCGTACTGCTCGACCTGTCGATGACCGCATCGCTGACCTCCAGCCTCAACGTCGGCCAGAAAGTCCTGACCAACATTGGTCGCGTGACTCCGCTGCACAAGCAGCGCGTGGAACAGGCAGGCTTCATGGTGTTGAAGTCGCCGGACATTCCGTCGATTCTCGTCGAAACCGGGTTTATCTCGAATGCCAACGAAGCGTCGAAACTCTCGGCATCGAGCCACCAGCAAGCGCTGGCGCGTTCGATCAGTAGTGGCGTGCGCCAGTTCTTCCAGCAGAACCCGCCACCGGGCACTTATATTGCCTGGCTGCGTGACTCGGGCAAGATCGCCCAAGGCCCGCGTGATCACCGGGTGAGCCCGGGTGAGACGCTGGCGATGATCGCCGTGCGTTATCAGGTCTCGGCGGCCACGCTGCGCAGCGCCAACAATCTCAGCAGTGATGAGCTGAAGATCGGTCAGCACCTGACCATTCCTGGCACCGAACTGGCGTCCAAAGAATGAATCAAGTGCTGAACACGGCTCGTATCGAACTGCTCAGCCCTCGGCTGGCGAACCAGATCGCCGCCGGTGAAGTGGTCGAGCGCCCGGCTTCGGTGATCAAGGAGCTGTTGGAAAACAGCCTCGATTCCGGTGCCAAACGCATCGACGTCGATGTCGAGCAGGGCGGCGTCAAGCTGCTGCGGGTGCGTGACGATGGCAGCGGCATTTCTGCCGATGATCTGCCGCTGGCCCTGGCCCGTCACGCCACCAGCAAGATTCGCAATCTGGAAGACCTCGAACAGGTGATGAGCCTCGGTTTTCGTGGTGAAGCGCTGGCGTCGATCAGCTCCGTGGCGCGTCTGACCCTGACTTCGCGTACCCGCGATGCCGATCAGGCGTGGCAGGTCGAGACTGAAGGCCGCGACATGGCGCCTCGGGTGCAACCGGCTGCGCATCCGGTCGGTACCTCGGTGGAAGTGCGCGACCTGTTCTTCAATACCCCGGCGCGACGCAAGTTTCTCAAGACTGAAAAAACCGAATTCGATCATCTGCAAGAAGTGATCAAGCGTCTGGCGCTGGCGCGTTTCGACGTGGCTTTCCACCTGCGCCACAACGGCAAGACCATCCTCAGCCTGCACGAAGCCCACGATGACGCGGCCCGTGCCCGGCGTGTGGCGGCGATTTGCGGGGCTGGCTTCCTGGAGCAGGCGCTGCCGATCGAGATCGAGCGCAATGGCCTGCACCTGTGGGGCTGGGTCGGTCTGCCGACGTTCAACCGCAGTCAGGCGGATTTGCAGTATTTCTTTGTGAACGGCCGGGCGGTGCGCGACAAACTGGTGGCCCACGCGGTGCGTCAGGCGTATCGCGACGTGCTGTTCAACGGCCGTCACCCGACGTTTGCGCTGTTTTTCGAAGTTGATCCGTCGGCGGTGGACGTCAACGTTCACCCGACCAAACACGAAGTGCGCTTCCGTGACGGGCGCATGGTGCATGACTTCCTTTACGGAACGCTGCACCGGGCGTTGGGCGATGTGCGGCCGGAAGATCAGCTTGCCGGCTCGGTCACCACCGCCATCGTTCGCCCAACCGGCCTCGATGCCGGCGAATTCGGTCCGCAAGGCGAAATGCGTCTGGCGGCCAATGCCCTGTTGGAGCAGCCGCAGGCACAACCGGTGTTCAATACCTCGTCGGGTGCCAGCGCTGGTGGCAGCTATCAGTATCAATACACGCCGCGCCCGCAGTCGGGCATGCCGCCGGCCGCTGAGGCTCAAGCTGCGTATCGCGAGTTCTTCGCGCCACTGCTGGAGGCCAACGCCAATGCGCTGCCGGCCGGGCAGGAAGACATTCCGCCGCTCGGTTACGCACTGGCGCAGCTCAAGGGCATCTACATTCTGTCCGAGAACGCTCAGGGTCTGGTGCTGGTGGACATGCATGCCGCCCACGAGCGGATCATGTATGAGCGTCTGAAAGTCGCCATGGCCAGTGAAGGCCTGAGCGGCCAGCCGTTGCTGGTGCCGGAATCGCTGGCAGTCAGTCAGCGTGAGGCCGATTGCGCCGAAGAGCACGCGGCATGGTTCCAGCGTCTGGGCTTTGAGTTGCAGCGTCTGGGCCCGGAAACCCTGGCCATCCGCCAGATTCCGGCTTTGCTCAAGCAGGCCGAAGCCAATCGGCTGGTCGGTGATGTTTTGTCAGACTTGATGGAATACGGCACCAGCGACCGGATTCAGGCCCACCTGAACGAATTGCTCGGCACCATGGCCTGCCACGGCGCAATTCGCGCCAATCGGCGCCTGGCCTTGCCGGAAATGAACGGTCTGCTGCGCGACATGGAAAACACCGAGCGCAGCGGTCAATGCAACCATGGCCGACCGACCTGGACCCAGCTGGGTCTGGACGATCTGGACAAACTGTTCCTGCGCGGTCGTTGATGAGCCAGCTTCCTCCAGCGATTTTTCTGATGGGCCCGACCGCTGCGGGCAAGACCGATCTGGCCATCGAACTGACCAAAGTGCTGCCCTGTGAGCTGATCAGCGTCGATTCGGCGCTGGTCTATCGCGGCATGGACATCGGCACCGCCAAACCTTCCAAAGAAATTCTGGCCGAACATCCGCACGCACTGATCGACATTCTTGATCCGGTAGAGGCGTATTCGGCCGCCGATTTTCGCCGTGATGCGCTGCAAGCGATGGCCGAAGTCACTGCGCGGGGCAATATTCCGCTGCTGGTGGGCGGCACGATGCTCTATTACAAGGCTTTGGTCGAAGGTCTGGCAAAGATGCCGGCGGCCGATCCCGAGGTGCGGGCGCAGATCGAAGAAGAGGCTGTACGCCTTGGCTGGCAAGCCCTGCACGATCAATTGGCGATCATTGACCCGGTATCGGCGGCGCGCATTCACCCCAACGATCCGCAGCGTCTGAGTCGTGCGCTGGAAGTCTATCGGGTCAGCGGGCAGAGCATGACCGCCCTGCGCCTGCAACAATCTGCGCAAAGTACTGAAGCAGCCGCTTCGGGGCAGCAACAATTGCCCTATACTGTCGCGAACTTGGCCATTGCTCCGGCAAATCGCCAGGTACTGCATGAGCGCATTAAACAAAGATTCACAATTATGTTGGAACAGGGATTCATCGACGAGGTCGTAGCCCTGCGTAATAGAAGTGACCTGCATCCCGGGTTGCCGTCTATACGTGCGGTAGGCTACCGCCAAGTCTGGGAATATCTGGATGGCAAGCTGACGTCAGCCGAAATGCAGGAGCGCGGCATCATTGCCACGCGCCAATTGGCGAAGCGCCAGTTCACCTGGCTGCGCAGTTGGGCAGACTTACACTGGCTCGACAGCCTGGACAGCGACAATCTGTCACGCGCCTTGAAATACCTTGGGACCATCTCCATATTGAGCTGAGTCCTTGCAATTGCCGTCTATCCTTGGGGGTGTGACGGCTAAAGCCATCTGTTTACCTATTTTTTATTATTGAATCCTTAAAGGAGTGCGGCACATGTCAAAAGGGCATTCGCTACAAGACCCTTACTTGAATACTTTACGTAAAGAGAAAGTTGGGGTTTCCATCTATCTGGTCAACGGTATCAAACTGCAAGGCACGATCGAGTCGTTCGACCAGTTCGTTATCCTGCTGAAAAACACCGTCAGCCAGATGGTTTACAAGCACGCTATCTCGACAGTCGTTCCAGTTCGTCCAATTCGTCTGCCAAGCGCAGCTGATGGCGAACAAGCGGACGCTGAGCCAGGTAACGCCTGATAGGAGTCTCCTTTGTTCTTTGAGCGCCACGGTGGTGGTGAGCGAGTAATCCTCGTTCACTTGGATGGACAGGACCCTGAGGCGCGCGAAGATCCGCAGGAGTTTCAGGAACTGGCTAATTCGGCGGGTGCCGAGACCGTTGCGTTTTTTAACGTACCGCGTCATCGGCCAACCGCCAAATTCCTGATCGGCAGCGGCAAGGTCGAAGAACTTCGCGACCTGGTCCATGCCGAAAAGGCCGATCTGGTGATCTTCAATCACATCCTCACGCCCAGTCAGGAACGTAACCTCGAACGTGTTTTCGAGTGTCGCGTGATCGACCGTACCGGTCTGATTCTCGATATTTTCGCCCAACGCGCCCGTACCCATGAGGGCAAGCTCCAGGTAGAACTGGCTCAGCTTGATCACATGAGCACCCGGCTGGTTCGTGGCTGGACTCACCTTGAGCGTCAAGGTGGCGGTATCGGCATGCGTGGTCCGGGTGAAACCCAGCTGGAAACCGACCGTCGTCTGCTGCGGGTTCGCCTGCGTCAGATCAAGGGCCGCCTGGAAAAAGTGCGCAGCCAGCGTGAGCAATCGCGTCGCGGCCGTTCCCGTGCGGATATTCCTACCGTGTCTCTGGTGGGCTATACCAACGCCGGCAAATCCACGCTGTTCAATAACGTGACCAAGTCCGACGTGTACGCGGCTGACCAGTTGTTCGCCACGCTGGACCCGACCCTGCGTCGTCTCGACATTGACGACCTGGGTCCGATTGTTCTGGCGGACACCGTGGGGTTCATTCGTCACTTGCCGCACAAGCTGGTCGAGGCATTTCGGTCTACGCTCGAAGAGTCGAGCAATTCCGACCTGCTGTTGCACGTGATCGATGCGGCCGAACCGGATCGCATGTTGCAGATCGAGCAGGTGATGGTGGTGCTGGGCGAGATTGGAGCCCAGGACTTGCCGATCCTCGAGGTATACAACAAACTCGATTTGCTTGAAGGCGTTGAGCCACAAATCCAGCGTGATGCCGATGGCAAACCGCAACGGGTCTGGTTGTCGGCGAAGGATGGCAGCGGTCTGGAATTGCTTGAACAAGCCATCGCCGAGTTGCTGGGCAGTGATTTGTTTGTAGGGACATTGCGCTTGCCGCAACGATTCGCTCGACTGCGTGCGCAGTTTTTCGAACTCGGTGCGGTACAGAAAGAAGAGCACGACGAAGAAGGCATCAGTTTGCTGGCCGTTCGTTTGCCCCGGATCGAGTTGAATCGACTGGTAAGCCGCGAAGGATTGCAGCCGATGGAATTCATCGAGCAACACACTTTGCAATAAAAGCCTGAAAAAGCGGTTGTGCCGCAACGGCAGGCATTCTGTAGCATTGGTCGGCGCGCCGTGGGTGCGTCTTTGCTTTATCAGATGGAGAGCGCTATGGCTTGGAATGAGCCGGGTGGCAACTCGAACAATCAGGATCCTTGGGGTGGCAAGCGCCGCAATAACGGCGACCGCAAGGGGCCACCAGATCTCGACGAGGCCTTCCGAAAGCTGCAGGAAAGCCTGAACGGGTTGTTCGGTGGTGGTAAGAAACGTGGTGATGACGGCGGTGGTTCGGGCAAGAGCAGTGGTGGCTTCGGCGGCCTGCTCGGCATCGTCCTCGTTGTGCTGGCGGCTGTCTGGCTGTACAGCGCGGTATACGTAGTGGACGAGCAGGAGCAAGCCGTAGTGCTGCGCTTCGGCAAGTACTACGAGACTGTCGGCCCGGGTCTGAACATCTACTTCCCGCCGATCGACAAGAAGTACATGGAAAACGTAACGCGGGGGTGGGGGGTGACAAAACACCCGCAGCGGGGCATAGAGGCGATTATGTTGTTTGGTGAGCAAAAGTGGCAGGGTGGGGGTGGGACGCA
>NZ_JBIUXX010000029.1:0-1965 GCF_044744235.1 Pseudomonas sp. NPDC087346 | reverse complement strand
CGAGAACATCGTAGAAGTGCCGCTGACCGTGCAGTACAAGATCATCAACCTGCATGACTTCGTGCTGAACGTCGACCAGCCGGAAATCAGCCTGCAACATGCGACCGACAGTGCGCTGCGCCACGTGGTGGGTTCTACCGCCATGGACCAGGTGCTGACCGAAGGTCGTGAGCTGATGGCCAGCGAAATCAAGGAGCGTCTGCAACGCTTCCTCGACACTTATCGCACCGGTATCACCGTTACTCAGGTCAACGTACAGAACGCCGCTGCACCGCGTGAAGTACAGGAAGCCTTTGATGACGTGATCCGCGCCCGTGAAGACGAGCAGCGTTCGCGCAACCAGGCTGAAACCTACGCCAACGGCGTCGTGCCGGAAGCCCGTGGTCAGGCCCAGCGCATCATTGAAGATGCCAACGGCTACCGTGACGAAACCGTCTCGCGCGCCAAGGGTGAAGCTGATCGCTTCACCAAACTGGTCGCCGAGTATCGCAAGGCACCTGAAGTCACCCGCCAGCGTCTGTATCTGGACACCATGCAGGAAGTCTTCAGCAACACCAGCAAGGTTCTCGTGACCGGCAACAAAAACGGCCAGAGCAACCTGTTGTACCTGCCGTTGGACAAAATGATCCAGAACGGTTCGGGCGGCAATGCGCCGGTAACC
The DNA here is from genome assembly GCF_044744235.1 of Pseudomonas sp. NPDC087346. NCBI lineage: Bacteria > Pseudomonadati > Pseudomonadota > Gammaproteobacteria > Pseudomonadales > Pseudomonadaceae > Pseudomonas > Pseudomonas sp. NPDC087346. Next base: position 1,304 of record NZ_JBIUXX010000029.1, on the reverse strand, counting down.
GGTTCGGCCGCTGCCAGCAACAACACGGACGTCGCGCCGCATGTCACTGACCTGCCGCAGACGCGCACAAGGGAGACCCGCTGATGAGCAATAAATCGCTGATCGCCCTGATTGTTGGCGTCGTTGTGTTACTGGTTGGCTGGAACTGCTTCTACATCGTGGCTCAGACCGAGCGTGCGGTGTTGCTGCAATTCGGTCGTGTGGTTCAGGCGGATGTTCAGCCGGGTCTGCATGTGAAAGTGCCTTACGTTAACCAGGTGCGTAAATTTGACGCACGTCTGATGACGCTGGATGCACCGACACAGCGCTTCCTGACCCTGGAAAAGAAAGCCGTGATGGTCGATGCCTACGCCAAGTGGCGCGTGAAAGATGCCGAGCGCTTCTACACCGCGACTTCCGGCCTCAAGCAGATTGCCGACGAGCGTCTGTCGCGTCGTCTGGAATCGGGCCTGCGTGACCAGTTCGGCAAGCGCACCCTGCACGAAGTCGTGTCGGGTGAGCGTGATGCGCTGATGGCTGACATCACCGCTTCGCTGAACTCGATGGCGGAAAAAGAGCTGGGTATCGAAGTTGTCGATGTCCGGGTCAAGGCTATCGATCTGCCGAAAGAAGTTAACCGCAGCGTGTTCGAGCGTATGAGCACCGAGCGTGAGCGTGAAGCTCGCGAGCACCGCGCCAAGGGTAACGAGTTGGCAGAAGGCATCCGTGCCGACGCCGATCGTCAACGCCGCGTGCTGCTGGCTGAAGCCTATCGTGAATCTGAAGAGGTTCGCGGTGATGGTGATGCCCAGGCCGCTGCGATCTACTCCAAGGCCTACGGCCAGGATCAGGAGTTCTACGGTTTCTATCGTAGCCTGCGTGCCTACCGTGAAAGCTTCGCGAACAAAACCGACGTCATGGTTCTCGACCCAAGCAGCGACTTCTTCCGTTACCTGGAAAAGTCCAAGCCTTGATGCAGCGTTGACCTGAATCATTCCGCCCGGCGGCTAAAACCTCGGGCGGGGTGATCCTTTGGGAAAACGTGTGTATGATGCGGCAGCCGGGAAATTCCCGGCTTTTTTGCGTCTGCACGTTTGATTGCTGTTTTTTGTTGCAGGCATCGGGTTGAATGGCCCGACAGTTTTTCGAGGAAAGTGATGGGCGAAGCCGGTAACAGGCCTTTCGCTGCGTCGTTCATGCGCGTGCGTTTTGAACGCACCGATCATTTTCTGCTTCACTCAAGGCTCGCCCTAGTGCTGGCCGCCCGGATCAAAGGGGAATGGCGTAATGGCAACGGTAGACCGCTGGCTGCTGCCAGATGGCAT
>NZ_JBIUXX010000028.1:5365-81835 GCF_044744235.1 Pseudomonas sp. NPDC087346 | reverse complement strand
ATAACTCTTTGTTTACCAAGGAGTTTTCCGTTTCGACTGCGCCGGAAGTGGGGCGAATTATAGAGACTCAGAATCTGCCGTCAACCGTTAATTTCACATTTCTGTCATATCGGTCAAAAAAGCCCAAAAACACGAAGGCCGACCTCAAGAGGTCGGCCTTCTGCCCTTCTATCTATTACAAGCTAGGGAAGGCGAACTGCGAAGCCTCATGGCTCGCACGCTGTGGCCAGCGCTGAGTAATGGCTTTGCGACGGGTGTAGAAGCGCACGCCATCCGGGCCATAAGCATGCAGGTCGCCGAACAGCGAACGCTTCCAGCCACCGAAGCTGTGATAAGCCACTGGCACCGGCAACGGCACGTTGACGCCGACCATGCCGACTTCAATCTCGTCGCAGAACAGACGTGCCGCTTCACCGTCACGGGTAAAGATGCAGGTACCGTTGCCGTATTCGTGATCGTTGATCAGTTGCATGGCTTCTTCCAGGCTGTTGACCCGAACGACGCACAGTACTGGCCCGAAGATCTCTTCTTTATAGATACGCATCTCAGGGGTGACGTTGTCGAACAGGCAGCCACCGAGGAAGAAGCCCTCTTCATGACCGGCCACGCTCAGACCACGACCGTCGACCACCAGGGTCGCGCCCGCTGCCACGCCGTCTTCGACATAGCCGCTGACTTTGTCCCGCGCCTGACCAGTGACCAGTGGCCCCATGTCCAGACCGCAGGTAGTGCCGGCACCGATTTTCAGCGCCTTGATCTGTGGAACCAGTTTGGCCACCAACGCATCCGCCACCTGGTCGCCAACACACACGGCAACCGAGATCGCCATGCAGCGCTCGCCGCAGGAACCGTACGCTGCGCCCATCAATGCGCTGACGGCGTTATCCAGATCCGCATCCGGCATCAACACCGCATGGTTCTTCGCGCCACCGAGTGCCTGCACGCGTTTACCGCGCTTGGTGCCTTCGGCGTAGATGTATTCGGCAATCGGCGTCGAGCCGACAAAGCTCAGCGCTTTGACTTCCGGCGCTTCGATCAGCGCGTCCACCGCAGTTTTGTCACCATGAACCACGTTCATCACGCCTTTCGGCAGACCGGCTTCCAGCAACAGCTGGGCGATCAGCAGCGTCGAACTCGGGTCACGTTCGGATGGTTTGAGGATGAAGCAGTTGCCGCAGACGATCGCCAGTGGATACATCCACAGCGGCACCATGGCCGGGAAGTTGAACGGGGTGATACCGGCGACCACGCCCAGCGGCTGGAAGTCCGACCAGGCATCGATGTTCGGGCCAACGTTGCGGCTGTACTCGCCCTTGAGGATTTCCGGGGCAGCGCAGGCGAACTCGACGTTCTCGATGCCGCGCTTCAATTCACCGGCAGCATCTTCCAGGGTCTTGCCGTGCTCTTCGCTGATCAGTTGCGAGATGCGCGCTTCGTTCTGCTCCAGCAGTTGCTTGAAACGGAACATCACCTGCGCACGTTTGGCCGGCGGCGTGTTGCGCCATGCCGGGAACGCAGCCTTGGCGGCATCGATGGCTTTCTGGATGGTTTCGCGGCTGGCCAATGGCAGCTTGTGGATCGCTTGACCGGTGGACGGGTTGAACACATCAACCGCGCGACCGTTCTCGGTCACCAGTTCGCCATTGATCAAATGCGGGATAACGCTCATCGAAAACTCCTGAATTCTTGTCCACAGGTGCCCCGAGAGGGCACCTGTTATTTGTAGGTATATATAGAAGGAAAAATCAGTCGAGCTTGTTCAGCACTTCGCCGACCGCGTCGAACAGACGATCGAGGTCTTGCGGCTTGCTGTTGAAGGTTGGGCCGAACTGCAGGGTGTCGCCGCCGAAGCGCACGTAGAACCCGGCTTTCCACAAAGCCATACCCGCTTCGAACGGACGCACGATGGCATCGCCGTCACGGCCGGCAATCTGGATGGCGCCGGCCAGACCGTAGTTGCGGATGTCGATGACGTGCCTGGAACCTTTCAGGCCATGCAGGGCATTTTCGAAATACGGCGCGACTTCCGCCACGCTCTGCACCAGGTTTTCCTTTTGCAGCAGGTCGAGTGCCGCCAGGCCAGCGGCGCAAGCCACCGGGTGCGCCGAGTAGGTGTAGCCGTGCGGGAATTCCACGGCGTATTCCGGAGTCGGCTGGTTCATGAAGGTCTGGTAGATCTCGGAGCTGGCAATCACTGCGCCCATCGGGATCGCGCCGTTGGTGATTTGCTTGGCGATACACATCAAATCCGGGGTCACGCCGAAGCTGTCGGCACCGAACATCGAACCGGTACGACCGAAACCGGTGATCACTTCGTCGAACACCAGCAGAATGTTGTGCTGATCACAGATTTCGCGCAGACGCTTCAGATAACCCTGCGGCGGAACCAGCACGCCAGCGGAACCGGCCATCGGTTCAACGAACACAGCGGCGATGTTCGAGGCGTCATGCAGTTCGATCAGTTTCAGCAACTCATCGGCCAGCGCGATACCGCCCTGCTCCGGCATGCCACGGGAGAACGCATTGCTCGCCAGCAAGGTGTGCGGCAGGTGATCGACATCCATCATCGACTGACCGAACAACTTACGGTTGCCGTTGACGCCGCCGAGGCTGGTGCCGGCGATGTTCACACCGTGGTAGCCACGGGCGCGGCCGATCATTTTGGTCTTGGTCGCCTGACCTTTCAGGCGCCAGTAGGCACGGACCATTTTCACCGCGGTATCAGCGCACTCGGAGCCCGAGTCGGTGAAGAACACATGGTTCAGGTTGCCCGGGGTCAGATCGGTGATTTTCTCGGCCAGTTGAAACGACAAAGGATGGCCGTACTGGAAGCCCGGCGAGTAATCGAGAGTGCCCAGTTGTTTCGAGACCGCTTCCTGAATTTCCTTACGCGTATGCCCGGCGCCGCAGGTCCACAGACCGGACAGCGAGTCGTACACCCTGCGGCCTTTGTCGTCGATCAGCCAGCTGCCTTCGGCACCGACGATCAGGCGCGGATCGCGCTGAAAGTTGCGGTTGGCGGTGTAAGGCATCCAGTGCGCATCCAGTTTCAATTGGCTGGCCAGTGGCGACTTAGCGTTTTCAGGCATGTTCATCGGGCAAAACCTCGCAGGGCATAAGCATCAGGGAGATAGAAAGCGTTGTTGCAGCTAAATTGCCACGGCGATAAAGTCGGTGAAATCCAACTCTTCTAACGTTCAGTTGGACACCTGCTAAACATTGAGAATAAAAACATGAGCAGCCGCCGTCCCGATCCGCTGGCCCAGGTCAGTGACTTTGATATCCGCCTGCTGCGGATTTTTCGCAGCGTGGTGGAATGCGGCGGGTTCTCCGCCGCAGAAACCGTGCTCGGCATCGGTCGCTCGGCTATCAGCCAACAGATGAGCGATCTGGAACAGCGCCTTGGCTTACGCCTGTGCCAACGCGGTCGAGCCGGCTTCTCGCTGACTGAAGAGGGTCGCGAGGTATATCAATCGGCGTTGCAGCTATTAAGTGCGCTGGAAAGTTTTCGCACCGAGGTCAACGGCCTGCACCAGCATTTGCGCGGCGAGTTGATCATCGGCCTGACCGATAACCTCGTTACCTTGCCCCACATGCGCATCACCCACGCCTTGGCGCAATTGAAGGAGCGCGGGCCGGACGTGCAGATCCAGATCCGTATGATCGCTCCCAATGAAGTCGAACAAGGCGTGCTCGACGGTCGTCTGCATGTCGGCGTGGTGCCGCAGGCCAGTGCGTTGTCGGGACTGGAATATCAGCCGTTGTACAGCGAGCGTTCGCTGCTTTATTGCGCAGTCGGCCATCCGCTGTTTTATGTCGATGACAAGCAACTCGACGACGAACGCCTGAACAGTCAGGACGCAATCGCGCCGACCTTCCGTTTGCCGGCGGATATTCAGGCGCACTATCAAGCGCTCAACTGCACCGCCAGCGCCTCCGACCGTGAAGGCATGGCATTTCTGATTCTCACCGGGCGCTACATCGGCTACTTGCCGGATCACTACGCCAGCCTTTGGGTGCAGCAGGGGCGTTTGCGTGCGCTCAAGGCGGGGACGCGTTTTTATGATTTGAGTCTGGCATCGGTCACGCGCAAGGGGCGGCGCCCTCATTTGGTGCTGGAAAGCTTTCTCGAAAGTTTGGCGGCGACGCGTTGAAAGCAAGATCAAAAGATCGCAGCCTGCGGCAGCTCCTACATTTGACGGTCGTACACGCTGAAAGCTGAGCAAGTGGACAGGTTTTTGCAGAGAAGGATTAACCCCGATCCTTCAACAAGAAGCCTTCAGCCATGCAGCCAGATTCCGAGCCATCAAGCGAACTGATCTACGGCCTCGACGACCGGCCAAAACCGTTCGCCGCCACCCTCGCCGCCCTGCAGCACGTACTTGCCAGTTTCGTTGGCATCATCACCCCGCCACTGGTGATCGGTTCGGCGCTGGGACTGACCGCGCACCTGCCCTACCTGATCAGCATGGCGCTGATGGTCTCCGGGGTCGGCACGTTTATTCAGGCGCGCCGCCCGTTCGGCATCGGCGCCGGGATGATCTGCCTGCAAGGCACCAGTTTCGCGTTTCTCGGTGCGGTGCTCTCCGCCGGGTTTCTGGTCAAGCAGCGCGGCGGCAGCCCGGAAGACATTCTGGCGATGATCTTCGGCGTGTGCTTTTTCGGCGCCGTGGTGCAGATCGTCCTCAGTCGCTTCATCGACCAGTTGCGGCGAGTGGTCACGCCGCTGGTCACCGGCATCGTCATCACTCTGATCGGCATCAGCCTGATCAAAGTCGGTATCACTGATCTGGGCGGCGGCTTCAATGCGCCGGACTTCGGCGCACCGGGCAATCTGGCGCTGGGCCTGTTGGTGTTGCTGACGATCATTTTGCTTAACCGCTCGAACACGCCGTGGGTGCGGCTCTCGGCGATCATCATTGGGCTGGTGCTCGGCAGTCTGGCGGCGTGGTTCAGCGGCAAACTGATCCCGCAGCCATTGCCAGACTTGCCGCTGATGAGTTTTCCGACACCGTTCAAGTTTGGATTCAGCTTCGACTGGACAGCTTTCCTGCCGGTCGCGCTGATTTATCTGATCAGCACCATCGAAACCGTCGGCGACCTCACCGCCAACTGCATGCTCGCTCGCCAGCCGATCAGCGGCCCTTCTTATATAAGCCGGCTGCGCGGCGGCGTACTGGGTGATGGCGTGAGCTGCATGATCGCCGCCACTTTCAGCGCCTTTCCCAATACCACCTTCGCCCAGAACAACGGCGTTATCCAGTTGACCGGCGTCGCCAGCCGCTACGTCGGTCTGTACATCGGCGCGATTCTGTTCTGTCTCGGCCTGTTTCCAATGATCGGCGCCGTGCTGCAACAGATCCCGAAACCGGTGCTAGGCGGCGCCACGCTGGTGATGTTCGGCAGTGTCGCAGCCGCCGGGGTGCGGATTCTCGCGCAGTCGCCGCTGGATCGCCGCAGCATGCTGATCATCGCCACTTCGCTCGGTGTCGGCCTGGGCATCGCCGCGCAACCGAACCTGCTGCACCTGCTGCCAAAACTGGTGCAGAACTTGTTCGACTCGGCGATCACCAGCGGTGGCCTGACGGCGATCATCCTCTGTCTGTTGCTGCCGGAAGCGAAAACCGCACCCGCCGAAGCCCCTGCACCACTGAACAAGGTCGAACAGGCGTAACGGTTTTCTCGCGACAGGACTTGTCGGATGTCTGTGGGTGCGCTATCAACGCATCTGGTTGCACCCACAGACAAACCCGGAAGTGCCTATGACCTTTGAAGTCCCCGCTCATGGCGGCAAGCCCGTCAGCCGCATTCGTCAGAAGAACGAAGAGACCATCATCAAAGCCGCCGAAGACGAGTTCGCCCGTCACGGGTTCAAAGGCACCAGCATGAACACCATCGCCACCAAGGCCGGGTTGCCCAAGGCGAATCTGCATTACTACTTCACCAACAAGCTCGGTTTGTATGTAGCGGTGCTGAGCAACATCATCGAGTTGTGGGACAGCACCTTCAACACCCTCACCGCCGAGGACGATCCAGCCGAAGCGCTGAGCCGCTACATCCGCGCCAAGATGGAGTTTTCCCGTCGTCAGCCGCAGGCTTCGCGGATCTTCGCGATGGAAGTGATCAGCGGCGGCGAATGCCTGACCGAGTATTTCAATCAGGACTATCGCGCCTGGTTCCAGGGTCGGGCGGCGGTGTTTCAGGCGTGGATCGACGCCGGCAAGATGGACCCGGTTGATCCGGTGCACCTGATTTTCCTGCTGTGGGGCAGCACTCAGCATTACGCTGACTTCGCCACGCAGATCTGCCGGGTCAGCGGCCGTACCAAGCTGACCAAGCAGGATATGGAAGACGCCGGCAACAATCTGATCCGCATCATTCTCAAAGGCTGCGGCCTCACTCCTTCTGTATAAGACTTTTATGCCTTTCACCCTCAGCGGCTTTTGCGAGTTTCGCGAAGAAATCAAAAAAAGCCGCTTCATCACCTACGCCGCGCCGATTGGCAGTCCCGCCGAGGCACAGGCGTTCTTCGAGCAGCACAGCGACTTGAACGCCTCGCACAATTGCTGGGCCTGGAAACTCGGTGATCAATACCGCAGCAACGACGACGGCGAGCCCGGTGGCACAGCCGGGCGGCCGATTCTGGCGGCCATCGAGGCGCAGGATTGCGATCAGGTTGCGGTGCTGGTGATCCGCTGGTACGGCGGCATTCAACTGGGCACTGGCGGTTTGGCCCGGGCCTACGGCGGTGGCGCGAACAAATTGCTGCAAACGGCGGCGAAGATCGAGTTGATCAGCCGTGTGCCGTTGAGTTGTGCTTGTGGGTTTGCTGAATTGGCGCTGGTGAAGTTGCGCGTGGCGGAGCTTGGCGGGTTGGTAGTGGAGGAGAATTTTACGGCCAATGGCGTGGAGTTGCGGTTGGCGGTGGGTGAAGTGCAGATCGAAGTGTTGCAAAAGCAACTGGCGGATTTGAGTCGCGGGCGGATTTTGCTTCAGCGTTAGAAGATCAAAAGATCGCAGCGTGCCGCAGCTCCTACAGGGGAGAGTATTGCAATGTTTGAGCTGCGCAGTGCTGCGATCTTTTGGGGCGGGCCGCGTTTTGCTTATTCCCGGGAGTTGCCCACATCTGCTGTGCACCCGACTGTGGATAACCTGAGCACATACCGCTGTAACCCTTCTGTCACGTGGCTTTGCGCGATTTGTTCATTTTTCGCCCAAATCACATGAACAAAGTTTAATTTTGCGTAAAAACAAATAGTTAGAGCTGTTTAGCACCATTAGAAGATAAGGCCGCAGTGCTTATGCCAAGGTTTTCTGATTGCGCACAAATACTGTGGAGCAACCTGTGGATAACCCGTTCATGGCTCGCGCAGTCGCAGGTTCTGCATAGGCCCGACGAGTTTGTTCGTTTTTTGATCAAATAGGCACGAGCAAAACTGGAGCCTGATCAATACCTTTGCTCTCAATTGGTGCCGCACATCAACAGGTTTTCACTCCAACAGCTCTGCGCAAGGCTCTGAGATACAAGGCCTACAACGGTTCCTGACTCAATGGCCAGGAAATTGCTTTATCCACAGGCACAACTCCAAGCAAGTCGAGCCTGAGTCATGCCCATCCCCGATCCAACCCCGCGCCTGCAACTGCGCCACATCAGCAAACGCTATCCCGGATGCCTGGCCAACGACGCCATCGACCTGAGCATCGCGCCGGGAGAAATTCACGCGCTGCTCGGCGAGAACGGCGCGGGTAAGAGCACGCTGATGAAGATCATCTACGGCGTCACACAGGCCGACGCCGGGGAAATACTCTGGCAGGGACAGCGGGTCAACATCCGCAATCCAGCGCAGGCGCGGCAGTTGGGGATCGGCATGGTGTTCCAGCACTTTTCGCTATTCGAAACCCTCAGCGTGGCGCAGAACATTGCGCTGGCGATGGGCGCGAAAGCCGGCACACCGAAACAGCTTGAGCCGAAGATTCGCGAAGTCTCGCAACGCTACGGCATGGCGCTGGAGCCGGAGCGACTTGTCCACAGCCTGTCGATCGGCGAGCGGCAACGGGTGGAGATCATTCGTTGCCTGATGCAGGACATCCGCCTGCTGATCCTCGATGAACCGACCTCGGTGCTGACGCCGCAAGAGGCCGATGATTTGTTCATTACCCTGCGCCGCCTCGCCAGCGAAGGCTGCAGCATTCTGTTTATCAGCCACAAGCTCGGCGAAGTCCGCGCCTTGTGTCACAGCGCCACGGTTCTGCGCGGCGGGCGGGTCACCGGGCATTGCGTACCGGCGCAATGCAGCGATCAACAACTGGCACAAATGATGGTCGGCGAAACAGCAGCCTTGATCGGTGAGTATCCGAAGGCCAGCGGTGGTGCGCCGTTTCTGCAAGTCAGCGGTTTGAGCTGGCACAACCCGGACCCGTTCGGTTGCTCGCTAAGCGACATCGATTTGCAGGTACGCCGAGGCGAAATCGTCGGCATCGCAGGCGTCGCGGGCAATGGTCAGGATGAGTTGCTGGCACTGCTCAGTGGCGAACAGACCTTGCCGCGCGACAACGCCGCAATCATTCGTTTCGCTGAACAAGCCGTCGCCGATTTGCGCCCGGACGCACGGCGCAAACTGGGCCTGGCTTTCGTTCCCGCTGAACGCCTGGGCCACGGCGCGGTGCCGCAATTGAGCCTGGCGGACAACGCTCTGCTTACAGCTTTCCAACAAGGGCTGGTCAGCAAGGGCCTGATCGAACGCAGCAAAGTCGAAGCCCTCGCCCAGACGATCATCCAGCGCTTCGGGGTGAAAACGCCAGGCACGCAAACCGCTGCCCGCAGTCTGTCGGGCGGCAACTTGCAGAAATTCATTCTCGGTCGGGAAATCCTCCAGCAACCAAAACTGCTGGTGGCCGCGCACCCGACCTGGGGCGTGGACGTCGGCGCCGCAGCGACCATCCACCGTGCACTGATTGCCCTGCGCGATGCCGGCGCAGCGATTCTGGTGATCTCCGAAGACCTCGACGAACTGTTCCAGATCAGCGATCGCCTCGGCGCGCTCTGTGGTGGACGCCTGTCGGCGCTGCAAAACACCAGCGACACCCGCCTGACCGATGTCGGCGGCTGGATGGCCGGCCAGTTCGGCCAGCCTCATTCATCGACCCCGGTCTGACGCCAAGGTTTACGGAGCTATTCCCATGCTGCTTTCCCTCGAACCCCGTGGCCAACAATCGCGCCTGATGCTCTGGTGCTCGCCGTTACTGGCGGCGGCGCTGACGCTCGGCTGCGGCTCGCTGCTGTTTGTCGCCCTCGGTCATGATCCGCTGCAAACCCTGCACACCTTGCTGATCGCGCCGGTCAGCGATTTGTATGGCGTCTCCGAACTGCTGGTCAAAGCCTTGCCGATTCTGCTCTGCGCATTGGGCCTGGCGGTGGCGTATCAAGCGCGAATCTGGAACATCGGCGCGGAAGGCCAGTTACTCCTTGGCGCCTTGGCCGGCAGTGCGTTGGCGGTGAATATCATCGACATGCAAAGTCGTTGGGCACTGGTGCTGATTCTGCTCACCGGCACCCTCGCCGGCGCCGCTTGGGCCGGCCTGACGGCGTGGCTGCGTACGCGCTTCAACGCCAACGAAATCCTCACCAGCATTATGCTCAATTACATCGCGCTGAACCTGCTGTTGTTCTGCGTACACGGGCCGTTGAAGGACCCGGCCGGCTACAACTTTCCCGAGTCGGCGATGTTCGGCGACGCCAGTCGTTTGCCGCTGTTGCTGGAGGATGGCCGTGTGCATGCCGGGGTGTATTTCGCCCTGCTGGCGCTGGTCGCGGTGTGGGTGTTGTTGCAGAAAAGCTTTATCGGATTCCAGATCAAGGTGCTCGGGCTGGACAAGCGTGCGGCGGGGTTTGTCGGCTTTCGCGAGAAACGGCTGATCTGGCTGGCGCTGTTGATCAGCGGTGGATTGGCGGGGCTGGCCGGGGTCTGCGAAGTCACCGGGCCGATTGGCCAACTGGTGCCGCAGGTCTCGCCGGGGTATGGCTATGCGGCGATCACCGTGGCGTTTCTTGGCCGGCTCAATCCGATCGGCATTCTGTTCTCCAGCCTGTTGATGGCGCTGCTGTACATCGGCGGCGAGAGCGCACAAATGACTCTGAATCTGCCGCAAGCGATCACCCAGTTGTTCCAGGGAATGATGCTGTTTTTCCTGCTGGCCTGTGACGTGCTGATTCTCTATCGGCCACGCCTGAATTTGCGCTGGGTGCGCCGCACTCAAGCCACCGCCGCAACCGCTGGAGCGCTGTGATGGATATCGATCTGCTGAGCAATATTTTCTACGCCATGGTGCGTTGCGGCACGCCGCTGCTGCTGGTGGCGCTGGGTGAACTGATCTGCGAGAAGAGTGGCGTGCTCAATCTCGGGCAGGAAGGGATGATGCTGTTTGGCGCGGTGATCGGTTTTATCGTCGCCCTCAACAGCGGCAACCTGTGGCTCGGCGTATTGCTGGCGATGCTGGCGGGGATGCTGCTGTCGTCGCTGTTTGCCGTGGTTGCGCTGGTGTTCAATGCCAATCAGGTGGCGACCGGGTTGGCGCTGACGATTTTTGGCGTGGGCCTGTCGACGTTTGTCGGTGCGGCGTGGGTGGGTAAACCGCTGGCGGGTTTTGAGCCGTTGGCAATTCCGTACCTGAGTGAAATTCCGCTGATCGGGCGGATGCTGTTTGCGCAGGATCTGCTGGTATATCTGTCGTTCGCAGTGTTTGCGCTGGTGGCGTGGGTGATTGTGAAAAGCCGTGTCGGGCTGATCATTCAAGCGGTCGGCGAGAATCCTGATGCAGCCAGTGCGATGGGGTTGCCGGTGCTGACAGTGCGCACCCTCGCGGTGCTGTTTGGCGGGGCGATGGCCGGGCTGGCCGGGGCGTATCTGTCGCTGGCGTACACACCGATGTGGGCGGAAAACATGACTGCCGGACGTGGCTGGATTGCGCTGGCGCTGGTGGTGTTTGCCAGTTGGCGGGTGTGGCGTTTGTTGCTCGGGGCTTATCTGTTTGGGCTCGCCAGCATCCTGCATCTGGTGGCGCAGGGGTTGGGGCTGGCGATTCCGTCGAGTCTGCTGGCGATGCTGCCGTATGTCGCGACGATTGTGGTGCTGGTGCTGTTGTCGCGGGATGCGGTGCGGACGCGGTTGTATGCGCCAGTGTCACTGGGGCAACCGTGGCAGGCAGGGCATTGAGGCAGTGAATTCAATGGCCCCATCGCTGGCAAGCCAGCTCCCACAGTTTTTTGGGGTGAGGCATAGGCCTCATTCCCCCCCCCCCGATCCAAAGTTTTTGGGGGTGGACATAGGCCTCATTCACACCCCCAGATCCAAAGTTTTTGGGGGTGACATAGGCCTCATTCAAACCTCAGATCCCTGTGGGAGCTGGCTTGCCAGCGATGGGGCCCGAACAGGCAACACTTGAGCGATGCCCCACGCGAGTTCAAAGAACAGGAAAATCAGCAGTAACGCACTGGCCCCGTGCAGCAGTGCATAACCCTGCCAGGCCGCAAACAGAAACCGCGCCACCGCGTCATAACGCCCATAAATCAACTGCGGATCACGAATCCGCAGCACCGCCCAGATACACACCACCGAACCCAACAAATTCGCCATCAACATGTGCATCGGCTCGAACGCCGGCAGCTCACCGGGCAGATTCAGTGTCTGACTGATCGCCGTCATAAGCCCATGCAACGCGGCAAAACTCCACGGCGTGGCAAACGCTGCCGTGACGATCAAGTCATACCAGGCACTGCCGCGCACCAGTCGGCGATACTGCGTTGAAGTCCACATCGTCCATGCTCCAGAAATTCAAAGAGCCTGCACGGTAAAGCCTGGAGTATGCTCCAGGGTCAACACCTCTTTTGAGACTCGAAATGCGCATCGGTGAATTAGCCCTGGCCAGCGCCGTCAGCCGCGATACGTTGCGCTTTTATGAGCAACGCGGACTGATCGCCGCACAACGCAGTGCCAACGGCTATCGCGACTATCCGCCGGAGATGGTGCAACTGGTGCTCTACATCAAGACCGCGCAGCGCCTGGGTTTTACCCTCGGCGAAATCGGTAACAGTGTCGCCGCATTATGGAACGCGCCCGACCCGGACAACGCCGTAACGCAATTGCTGCGCGACAAGCTGCAACTGATCGAAACCCGCATGAGTGAACTCGACGTCTTGCGCCACGAGTTGCAACAACGGCTCGGTCAGGCCTGTCCATTAAATCCGTGATCCCTCTTATCAAGGAACCCATCATGTCCAAGGCAAAAAACGCACTGATCATCGGTGCTTCCCGGGGCCTGGGCCTCGGTCTGGTCAAGACGCTGCTGGCGGACGGCTGGCAAGTCACCGCCACCGTGCGCAACCCTTCGAATGCCGAGGCGCTGCAAGCACTGGGCAAGGTGCGCATCGAAAAACTCGACATGGATGATCAACAAGCAGTCATCGCCCTGAGCCAACAGCTCAAAGGTGAAACCTTCGACCTGCTGTTCGTCAACGCTGGGGTCAAAGGGCCTGATGTGCAGACACCGGGCGGCGCGACGCTGGCCGAAGTCGGGCAACTGTTTTTCACCAATGCCGTGGCGCCGATCAATCTGGCCCAGCGTTTTATCGGGCAGATCCGCGATGGCAGCGGCGTGCTGGCGTTCATGAGTTCGGTGCTGGGCAGCGTGACCATGCCGGATGCGCCGGAGCTGGCGCTGTACAAGGCGAGCAAAGCGGCGCTGAACTCGATGACCAACAGTTTCGTCAGCCAGTTGGGCGAACAGAAACTCACGGTGCTGTCGCTGCATCCGGGTTGGGTCAAGACTGACATGGGCGGCGAAGGCGCCGAGATCGATGTCGAGACCAGCACTCGCGGTCTGATCGATCAAGTGAATGCGTATACCGGCAAGGGTGGGCATCACTTCGTCAACTACAAGGGCGAAACCATTCCCTGGTAAACACCACCAATCCCCCTGTAGGAGCTGCGGAACGCTGCGATCTTTTGATCTTCAAAAACAGGATCAAAAGATCGCAGCGTTCCGCAGCTCCTACAGGGATTGTGTGTTGTCGGTCGGACAGGGTCTAGTGCTGTCTGGTCGGGTTGGGCTTGCCCGCCACTGCGTTTTGAATGAAACTTCGCACCTCGCCTCCCCGGCGACCCTGGATCAGCAGACAGGGCAACACTGAGCTGGCAACCCTGAACCCAATTTTCAGAGGAGCCGGCCACAATGCCTGCCATCCGTACCTGGTTAAAAAATCCCCTCGCCATTTTCACGGCCAACGAGCTCGATGCCCGTGGCGGTCTGGTGCTGCAAGACGGTGTGATCGTCGAAGTGCTTGGCGTCGGTCAACAACCTTCCGCGCCCTGCCAGGAAGTGTTCGATGCCCGCGAGCATGTGATTCTGCCGGGCCTGATCAACACCCATCACCACTTCTACCAAACCCTGACCCGCGCCTGGGCACCAGTGGTCAATCAGCCTTTGTTTCCATGGCTGAAAACCCTGTACCCGGTCTGGGCACGCCTGACCCCGGAAAAACTCGCCCTCGCCACCAAAGTCGCGTTGGCCGAACTGCTGCTGTCGGGCTGCACCACTGCCGCCGATCACCACTACCTGTTCCCGGACGGTCTGGAAAACGCCATCGACGTGCAAGTGGATGTCGTCCGTGAACTGGGTATGCGCGCCATGCTCACCCGTGGTTCGATGAGCCTCGGCGAGAAGGACGGCGGCCTGCCGCCGCAGCAAACCGTGCAGGAAGGCCAGGTGATTCTCGACGACAGCCAACGGCTGATTCACGAGTACCACGAGCGTGGCGACGGTGCGCAAATCCAGATCGCACTGGCGCCTTGCTCGCCGTTCTCGGTGACGCCGGAAATCATGTCGGCCAGCGCCGAACTGGCGAACAAACTCGACGTACGCCTGCACACGCACCTCGCCGAAACCCTCGACGAAGAAGACTTCTGCCTGCAGCGTTTTGGCCTGCGCACTGTCGATTATCTGGACAGCGTCGGCTGGCTCGGCCCGCGTACCTGGCTGGCCCACGGCATCCATTTCAACCCGGACGAAATCGCCCGTCTCGGCCAGGCCGGCACCGGCATCTGCCATTGCCCAAGCTCGAACATGCGTTTGGCTTCCGGCATTTGCCCGAGTATCGATCTGACCGATGCCGGCGCGTTGTTTGGTCTGGGCGTTGACGGTTCGGCGTCCAACGATGCCTCGAACATGATCCTCGAAGCACGTCAGGCGCTGTACATTCAGCGTCTGCGTTACGGCGCCGAGAAGATTACCCCGGAGCGCGTGTTGGGCTGGGCGACCAAGGGTTCGGCGAGTCTGTTGGGCCGCACCGACATCGGGCAGTTGGCAGTCGGCAAGCAGGCCGATCTGGCGTTGTTCAAGCTGGATGAGCTGCGCTTCTCGGGTAGCCATGATCCGATTTCGGCACTGCTGCTGTGTGGCGCGGATCGTGCGGACCGGGTGATGATCGGCGGCAAATGGCGAGTGATTGATGGACAGGTTGAAGGGCTGGATCTCAAAGGTCTGATCGCCGATCACAGCCAGGCTGCACGCCAGTTGATTGCCGGTACCTGATCCACCACCGATTAAACCTGTGGGAGCTAGCCCTGCTAGCGATTGCGGTGTGCCAGTAAACAGAAATGTTGCTGATATATCGCATCGCTAGCTGGGCTAGCTCCCACAGTGTTTTGTGGTGGGCCTAAAGGCCCAGCAGGGAGAGCATGATAAACGTCGCAAACAACACGAAATGGGTCATGCCTTCGATGGCATTGGTCTCGCCGTCATTAAGGTTGATCGCACTGACGATCAGCGTGATAAAGATCATCACTGTCTGCACCGGGGTCATCGCCATCTGGAACGGCTGGCCGGTGTAGAGCGCCATCGCCTCCATCACCGGCACGGTCAGGATCACCGTCGACAACGACGCGCCCATGGCAATGTTGACCACCGACTGCATGCGATTGGCCAGCGCTGCGCGTAATGCCGTCAGAATCTCCGGCGCCGCCGAAATGGCCGCCACCAGAATCGCCGTGATCACCGGCGGTGCGCCCGTCCCTTCCAGTCCCAGGTCGAGGGTCTTCGACATCACTTCAGCCAATGCGCCGATCACCACCACGCCAAACACCAGAATGCCAATCGACAGTCCCAGGCTTACAGGTTTTGGTTCCTGTTCGACCGGCTCTTTCTTGCGACGTTTATCCGGATAGCTGTAGCTGAAAAAGTAGCTGTGCGGCCCGACCTGCATGCGTAAAAACAACGTGTAAAGCACCACCATCGCGCCAATGGTGAACGCCGAATAAATCTTCCAGTCCGCCTCGGGAATGAACTCCGGCACCACCATCGATACGCCCATGGCGGTGAGGATCATCACACTGTAACTGCGCGCCGAATCGTCGTTGTAGGACTGCTCGCCGTGCTTGATCCCGCCCATCAGCGCGGCGAGGCCGAGGATACCGTTGATGTCGAGCATCACCGCAGAATAGATCGTATCGCGCACCAGCGTGGGCGAGGCTTCGTTGTTCATCATGATCGCCAGGATCACCACTTCCACCAGCACGGCGGCGAGGGTCAGGATCATCGTGCCGTATGGGTCACCGACTTTTTCCGCAAGAAGTTCGGCCTGATGGGCGACGCGCATCGAGGCGGCGACGATGAAGGCGATCAGCACCAGACCGGAGATCAGCGCAACGACCTGACCGCTGTGGAGCATCCAGTGCTCCAGCGGGTAGGCCACGCACGCGGCGATCACGGCCAGCAGCAGAAAGCTTTCTTGCTTGAGGATGTTGAGCATGGCGAGCCTTTTTGCCGAAGGGAGCGAATGAGCTACTGACTGCGGGACGGCGCTAACGTTTCGTTACACCTTAGCGCACCAGCCGATGGCAATTGATTTCAGCCATGCACTTTTATTGTCCTTCCCGGCCTCATCGCGAGCAGGCTCACTCCCACAAGTGAGCGCATCCCTCTGTAGGAGTGAGCCTGCTCGCGATGGCCTCTATACGGTTTCGAGCCGTTTGTTGTCCTGTTGGTCAGCAATTTGCATTACCCCTGCCCACACACAACAAAATGGAGCTCCACTCATGCGTAAACGTCCGCTGCAAAAACTGCTGTGCGTCGCCATCGGTCTGGGCCTCAGCCTGAGCGCCAGCGCTGCCGATCCGTTGAAAGTCGGCTTCGTCTACATCGGCCCTATCGGCGATCACGGCTGGACGTATCAGCATGAGCAGGGGCGCAAGGCACTGGCCGAGAAACTCGGCGACAAGATCACCACCAACTACGTGGAAAACGTCGCCGAGGGTGCCGACGCCGAGCGGGTGATCCGCAACATGGCCAAGGATAATTACGACCTGATCTTCACCACCTCTTTCGGCTACATGAACCCGACCCTGAAAGTCGCCAAACAATTCCCCAAAGTGACCTTCGAACACGCCACCGGCTACAAGCAGGACAAGAACCTCGGCACCTATCTGGCGCGCACTTACGAGGGCCGCTACGTCGGCGGCTTCCTCGCAGCGAAGATGACCAAGACCAAAAAAATCGGCTACGTCGCCTCGTTCCCGATCCCGGAAGTGATCCGCGACATCAACGCTATCCAACTGGCCTTGAACAAGTACAACCCGGGCACCGAGATCAAAGTGGTGTGGGTCAACTCGTGGTTCGATCCGGGCAAAGAAGCCGACGCCGCCAACGCGCTGATCGATCAGGGCGTAGACGTGGTGTTCCAGCACACCGACAGCCCGGCGCCGATTCAGGCTGCCGAGCGTCGTGGCGTGTACGCGGTGGGTTACGCCTCGGACATGGCGCACTTCGGCCCGAAAGCGGTGCTGACTTCGATCGTCAATGACTGGGCGCCGCACTACATTCAGGCGACCCAAAGCGTGATCGACCACACCTGGAAATCCCAGGATTACTGGGGCGGCCTGAAGGAAGGCACGGTTGAACTGCCGATCAGCGATCTGGTGCCGGCGCCGGTGAAAGCCGAGGCCGAGCAGATCATTGCCGACATCAAGAGCGGTGCATTCCAGCCGTTCACCGGGCCGATCAAGGATCAGTCCGGCGCCGAGAAAATCCCGGCGGGCGTGAGCGCAACCACGGCAGAACTGGCGTCGATGAACTATTACGTTGAAGGCATGAAGGCCGAGATGCCGAAATAACCCTGCGCCACAACACCGTACCTGTGGGAGCTGGCTTGCCAGCGATGAGGCCATCACATTCAACATTATTGTTGCCTGTCAGACCGCTATCGCTGGCAAGCCAGCTCCCACAGAGTTCACCAGTGTTTTCCAGTCTGTTTTCTTCAGGACAAAGGTATGAATAGCCTTCCGATCATCGACATCGCCCCGCTCTACAGCGACGACCAAAACGCCTGGCCCGCCGTGGCTGCACAAATCGATCTCGCTTGCCGCGAATGGGGGTTTTTCTACATCAAGGGTCACCCGATCAGCACCGAGCGCATAGCCGCCCTGCTCGACCACACCCAACGCTTCTTCGCCCTGCCTGCTGCCGAAAAACTCAAGATCGACATCACCCAGACCCGCCATCACCGTGGCTACGGCGCCATCGCCACCGAGCAACTCGACCCAAGCAAACCCAGCGACCTCAAGGAAACCTTCGACATGGGCCTGCACCTGCCGGCCGAGCATCCTGACGTCCTCGCGGAAAAACCGTTGCGCGGACCAAACCGGCATCCGTCGCAAGCGGGTTGGGAAGCGTTGATGGAGCAGCATTACCTCGACATGCAAGCGCTGGCGCAAACCCTGTTGCGGGCCATGACCATTGCACTGGATATTGAGCGCGATTTTTTCGACAGCCGCTTCAACGACCCCGTCAGCGTACTGCGCATGATCCACTATCCACCGCGCCACACCGCCAGTTCCGCCGAGCAGCAAGGTGCCGGCGCACATACCGATTACGGCTGCATCACCCTGCTCTATCAGGACAGTGCCGGTGGCCTGCAAGTGAAGAACGTCAAAGGCCAGTGGATCGACGCGCCGCCGATTGACGGCACGTTTGTGGTCAACCTCGGCGACATGATGGCGCGCTGGAGCAACGACCGTTATCGCTCGACCCCGCACCGGGTGATCAGCCCGCTCGGCGTGGATCGCTACTCGATGCCGTTTTTCGCCGAACCGCACCCGGACACCCGCATCGAATGCCTGCCCGGATGTCAGGACGCACAGCATCCAGCGAAATATCCGACCACCACTTGCGCCGAATTCCTGCTATCGCGCTTCGCCGATACCTACGCCTATCGCCGGGAGCAGGAAGCCGTGTGATCAACCGGTTGGTCAGGTTTTGCCAATTGTTTCAGCGCGCATCTGTAGAATGGCCGCCATTGCACCTGATGAGAATTCAACAATGTACGATTGGCTCAACGCCCTGCCCAAGGCCGAACTGCACCTGCACCTCGAAGGCTCGCTGGAGCCGGAGTTGCTGTTCGCCCTGGCCGAACGCAACAAGATCGCCCTGCCGTGGAACGATGTCGAAACCCTGCGCAAGGCCTACGCCTTCAACAATCTGCAGGAATTCCTCGACCTGTATTACCAGGGCGCCGATGTACTGCGCACCTCGCAGGATTTCTACGACCTGACCTGGGCGTACCTGCTGCGTTGCAAGGCGCAGAATGTGATTCACACCGAGCCGTTCTTCGACCCGCAGACCCACACCGACCGTGGTATCCCGTTCGAAGTGGTGCTCAACGGCATCGCCGCTGCGCTGAAGGATGGCGAGCAGCAACTGGGCATCACCAGCGGTTTGATCCTGAGCTTCCTGCGCCATTTGAGCGAAGACGAAGCACAGAAAACCCTCGATCAGGCGCTGCCGTTCCGCGATGCGTTCGTGGCTGTCGGCCTGGACAGCTCCGAGATGGGTCATCCGCCGAGCAAGTTCCAGCGCGTATTCGACCGCGCTCGCCACGAAGGCTTCCTGACCGTTGCCCACGCTGGTGAAGAAGGTCCGCCGGAATACATCTGGGAAGCCATCGACCTGCTGAAAATCCAGCGTATCGACCATGGCGTACGCGCTATCGAAGACGAACGCCTGATGCAGCGGATCATCGACGAGCAAATCCCGCTGACCGTGTGCCCGCTGTCGAACACCAAACTCTGCGTGTTCGATCACATGTCGCAGCACAACATCCTCGACATGCTTGAGCGTGGAGTGAAGGTCACGGTGAACTCGGATGACCCGGCGTACTTCGGTGGTTACGTCACCGAGAACTTCCACGCGCTGTATACCGATCTGGGCATGACTCAGGATCAGGCCAAGCGTCTGGCACAGAACAGCCTGGATGCACGCCTGGTAAAACCGTAACAATCACCACAAAACCCTGTAGGAGTGAGCCTGCTCGCGATTGCGGTCTGTCAAATACAAAGCTACTGACTGACACACCGCAATCGCGAGCAGGCTCACTCCTACATTGGGTCGGTGTTAACCAATAGTTTCGGTTTCAGTCAGCTCTTCCAGCGTCTTGCCCCGCGTCTCCATCCCGAACAGCCACACCACCCCCGCCGCAATCGCAAAACACAACGCCCCCAAGGCGAACACCCCGCCCTGCCCGGTGATCGGGAACACCAGCCCCGTGACCAGCGGCCCCAGCAACGACCCCACCCGGCCAATCGCCGAGGCGAAACCCGAGCCGGTCGCGCGCGCTGAAGTCGGATACAACTCCGGCGTGTAGGTGTAGAGCACCGCCCACATGCCGAACAGGAAAAACTGCATCAGCAGACCCGTGCTGATCAGCAACGCAACGTTACCGCCGAACACCGCGCTTTGCCCGTAGAGAAACGCCATCACCCCACCGCCTAGCAGCGTAACGATGCACACCGGTTTGCGCCCCCAGCGCTCCACCAGCCAAGCCGCCATCAGAAAACCGGGAATCCCGCCAAGGGATATCAGCACCGTGTAATACACCGACTGCGTCACGGCGAAACCCGACTGTTGCAGCAAGGCACTGAGCCACGAGGTCAGGCCATAAAACCCGAGCAAGGCAAAGAACCACAGGCTCCAGAGCATCGTCGTGCGCTGACGGTATTGCGGCGACCAGATCTGCTTGAGCGCCGAGAAGAAATTACCCGGTGGCGTCACGGCGCGCGGCAAGCGAATCGGCTCCGGCAATTGCGCCACACCAAGTGAGGCGCGCACGCGATGTTCAATCCCGTTCAACACCTTGTCCGCTGACTCGTGCCGGCCGGCCTGCTCCAGCCAGCGCGGCGATTCAGGAATGAAAAAACGGATCGCCAACACGAACACCGCCGGCACTGCCAACACCAGAAAGATGTCGCGCCAGCCAATCAGCGGCAACAAGAAGTACGACAGCACGCCCGCCGCGACAAAACCGAGCGGCCAGAAGCCGTCCATCAACGCGATGTAGCGCCCACGGCGCTTGGCCGGAATCAGCTCAGAGAGCATCGACTGCGCAATCGGAAATTCCATGCCCATGCCGATCCCCAGCAAGACGCGGAACAGCGTCAGCGTCTCGACCGTCTGCGCCGTAGAGCACAGGTAACTGGCCACGCCCCACAGCACGATGCTCCACTGGAACACCGGTTTACGCCCGAAACGGTCGGCGAGCATGCCGGACAGCGAAGCGCCGAGCACCATGCCGAAAAAACTCGAACTGGCCAGCAGCCCCGCCTGGGCACTGCTCAGGCCGAACTCGGTTTTGATCGAGCCGAGCAGGAACGTCATCATCGCCAGATCCATGGAGTCGAAGAAAAACGCCAAGGCAATGATGATGAAAATGACTCGGTGATATCCACTGAGCGGTAGCCGTTCCAGCCGCTCGGCCGCGCTGAAGCCTGGTGTCTGCATGCCAAATCCCCCAATCCGGTAAGTCCCTGATCGAGTGTGCGCGATAACGGCATGGCGCTTTTTCTGGATGCGACCTGCTCGCACCCACAGACGACGCCGGCTTCGCGGTGGCGCTTGGCGAAAGCTCTATTACGCCATTTCCAGCTCGGTTTCCTTGGCGAAGCGATGAATTTCCCGCTGCCCGGCCGCCGTAAGCAGCAGCGCTCGAGAATCGTTGGGCAGCGTCAGCCATCCGGACTGCATGAACAATTGCAGCAACGCTGCGCCGAGGGAACCGCCCATGTGCGGACGACGTTCGCTCCAGTCCGGACAGGCACAAGCCACTTGGGCCTTGCGGTGCGCCAGGGCCTGAATGAATACGCCGCGATTGGCCAGTTGGTTCGAGCCCTTGAGGGTGATCACCACCCGTTGTTCGACCTGTTCGATCCAGCCGGCGTCGAGCAGACGTTGATAAAGATCGGCGGCCAGCGTGCCGCCCAGATGGTCATCGCAAAAACGCGCACGCAACAGTGACGACGGCGCGGCCTGGGGTTTGTTGATCGGCACGGCGCGCTTGAACACTTGGGGGATTTCCCTGGGTGCGCTGGCGATGGTCGCGCTGGCAAGGGCTTCGATGGCCGCAGCGACTTCCGGCGCGGCCATTCGGAAGAAACGTTTGCGTCCACGGGATTCGACTTTCAACAGCCCGCCAGTAGCGAGGCGCCCCAGATGTGCGCTGGCCGATGACGGCGACAGCCCTGCCAGCAACGCCAGCTCCTCGGTCTGCCGGGCCGAACCATCCATCAACGCCCACATCATCGCACTGCGCTTGGGATCGGCCAGCAGCGTGGCGATCTGGCTGATGCAAGGTGCATGTTCCATGTATTCACTCCCTGTGGAATCGTATCGTCTACTGCTCGGAGATATCTTGACCAGTAATGAGTCGTCGGCCAACACGCGAAAAACACCGGGGACAGAAGCAAGGCAAGCCGCTGGTGCAGCACACTGCTCTTCATCGGATGCAATGCTTCAGCGACACCTATCAAGCCCCGGGAAATTCGCTTTGAACCTGCTTTGGCCGGTAGTCGGTGCAGGCATCTGGCGGGCGCTAGTATAAGCGGGATGCCCGACGCTTCCTGCGTCAGGGCTGACACGAAGGGTGATAGTTCCTGAGTGAAATTTCGCTAATTGCCTGCGACTAATGATCGACTTTCAGGAAAGAGGGAAATTGACTACTCAGTTCAGCGCATCGGCTGGCGAGCATTTCCCTCAAAAGGTTCACTGGCTTACTCAATTGGGCGCGATGAGCGCACAGCAGATTCAGTGGCGCACGCTCGCAAAGCAGCTCCGGCAGCAACACCTTGAGGCGCCCGGCGAGGACGTCGGCGGCGACATCCAGCCATGATTTGTAGGCAATCCCCGCCCCGGCGACCGCCCATAACCGCACGACATCGGCGTCATCGCTGAAGCGGTCGCCACTGACGGTCAGGCCAACCTCGCGTTTGCCGTCGTGAAAACTCCAATGGTCGTGAACCCGGCTGCCGAGCATGTACAGCAGGCAATTGTGCTGTGCCAGTTGTTCGAGCTGACGCGGTTCGCCGTGTCGCGCGAGGTACGCCGGGGATGCGCAGAGCACACGGCGGTTGTGTGCAGCAATCGGCAGCGCGACCAGGCTGGAGTCCTCCGGCTCGCCATAGCGCAGCGCAATGTCCACCGGTTGCCGAAACAGGTCGGCGATGCGGTCGCCCAGCAGCAGGCGCACCGTCAATTGCGGATGTTCGCGCTGAAACTCGTCGAGCCAAGGCAGCAACAGGTTGCGACCAAAGTCCGAAGGCGCCGAGAGCTGCAAGATCCCGCTGACCTGATCCTGTGCCGTGGACAGAAATCGTCGCCCCTCGTCGAGATTGCTCAACGCGGCCCGGGCATATTCGAGAAAGCCTTCGCCCTCGGCGGTCAGACGCAGACTGCGGGTCGAACGCGCCAGTAAACGTGCGCCGAGTTGCTGTTCGATACGCTTCAACGCAGCGCTGGCCACGGCCGCAGACATGTCCATCACCCGTGCTGCCGCCGACAGGCTGCCCAGATCCGCCGCCCGGACAAACAACTGCAAGTCGTCAAAACGAAGCATTCTCAGCCTCGATTATCAAAAAAATATTGAAAGAGACTGCTCTTTTAGCCGGTTTTATCTTGCAGAGAAATAGCCAATCATCTGCCCCATCGAATTCATCCGCCTCTACACCCCACTTCTGGAGTCGAGCATGTCCCAGGCATTCACCGCTATCGCTACCCTGATCGCCAAACCCGGCCAGCAGGACACTCTCGAACAAGGCTTGCGCGCACTGGTTCCACCGAGCCGCGCCGAAGACGGTTGCAGTCAGTACGACCTGCATCGCGACCTGAGCGATCCGCTGACTTTTTATGTGATCGAACACTGGGCCAGCGAAGAAATTCTCCAGCTTCACAACGCCAGCGAACATTTCAAGAACTTCCAGGCCGCTGCCGGGCAGAGCATCGCCCACTTTGAGCTCAAGCGCCTGGGCGCCATTGCCTGAATCCTTCTTCTATATAGCTACGCCAATTTTTTCGGAGCAACACATGAAAGCCATCGCCTATTACGCATCCCTGCCGATCAACGACGAAAAGTCCCTGCAAGACATCGAACTGCCGGAGCCGGTCGCCGGCCCGCGCGATCTGCTGGTCGAGGTCAAAGCGATTTCGGTCAACCCGGTCGACACCAAAGTGCGGCAGAACGTAGCGCCTGAAAATGGCGCCGCCAAAGTGCTGGGCTGGGATGTGGCCGGTGTGGTCAAGGCTGTCGGCAGCGAAGTGACGTTGTTCAAGGCTGGCGACAAGGTTTTCTATGCAGGCTCGATTGCCCGCGCTGGCGGCAACAGTGAACTGCACGTGGTCGATGAACGCATCGTCGGCCATATGCCCAAGTCCCTGGGTTTCGCCGAAGCCGCCGCCCTGCCGCTGACCGCGATTACCGCGTGGGAATTGCTGTTCGAGCGCCTGCAAGTGCGCGAAGGCAAAACCGATGAGCGCCAGAGCCTGCTGATCGTCGGCGCTGCCGGTGGGGTCGGTTCGATCCTCACTCAATTGGCCAGCCAGTTGACCGGGCTCAAGGTGATCGGCACCGCTTCCCGCACTCAAACCCGCGACTGGGTCACTGAACTCGGCGCCGATCTGGTGATCGATCACAGCCAGCCGTTGAGCGAAGAACTGAAACGCGCCGGCATCGAGAGCGTGACCCATGTCGCCAGCCTGACTCAGACCGATCAGCACCTTGATCAACTGGTCGAAGCATTGGCACCGCAGGGCAAACTGGCGTTGATCGACGATCCGAAGGCGCTCGATGTGAGCAAGCTCAAGCGCAAGAGCCTGTCGCTGCACTGGGAGTTCATGTACACCCGCTCGCTGTTCGAAACCCCGGACATGATCGAGCAACACAAACTGCTCAACCGGGTGGCCGAGCTGATTGATGCGGGAACCTTGAAGACCACGGTCGGCGAGCACTTCGGCAAAATCAATGCAGCCA
Organism: Pseudomonas sp. NPDC087346; assembly: GCF_044744235.1. Classification (NCBI taxonomy): domain Bacteria; kingdom Pseudomonadati; phylum Pseudomonadota; class Gammaproteobacteria; order Pseudomonadales; family Pseudomonadaceae; genus Pseudomonas; species Pseudomonas sp. NPDC087346. The sequence continues at coordinate 57,498 of NZ_JBIUXX010000028.1, read as the reverse complement.
ACCTGCGTCGGGCGCATGAATTGCTGGAAAGCGGCAAAGCCAAGGGGAAAATTGTATTAGAAAGTTTCTAAGGATCTGACGGTCCCAGCCAGCGCCAGCTCCCGCAAGGATTGGCGCTGACTGGGAGCTTTTTGCCGTCAGTCAGATGCTTGACCGTTGTCACAATTGCGATCGTATTCGGGTCTACAATCGAAACCTCTGCGATACATCTTTTACGTTAGGGAGGTCAGCAATGAAGATCCTGATAAAAGAAGTGGCAAAGTCTCAGTGGCAAGTTCGACTCGATCAACACGCCGTGACGTTCCGCAGTGAAGCCGAGGCTCTGGCTTTCACCCGCACCCTCGAAGCGCGACTTTGCGCGCCCCATCAGATCCCCGACCGCAGCCAGCAACGCGCTGCCGGCTGAGGCTTACGCCTCGGCTTGAGCTTGTGCCAATGCCCGGGCATTTTGCAGACGCCGGGTGAGTAGCGCCGCGCTCACCACCAATACACCGCACAGGCTGATGACTATTGCCATCGGCACGGCGGTGCCGTCGTGCAATACCCCAACCAGTGCCGAAGCACCGGCGGCGACGCTGAACTGCATGCAACCGAGTAACGCCGAAGCGCTGCCAGCCCGGCCTCGTTGCCCGTTCATCGCGCAGGCTGCGGCGTTGGGGCTGATGCAACCAAGGCTGGCGACACAGATGAACAGTGGAATCAGCAGCGGCCACAATGCTTCGGTGTGCAGCGAGCTGACGGCTAGCAATGTCAGACCGGCGCCCAGATAAACCCAGACCGCCCGCGCCAGCAGAAACGCCGGACCACGCTTGGCCAACAGTCGCGCGTTGACCTGCGCCACCAGAATGAACCCCGCCGCGTTGGTGCCGAACAGCCAGCCGAAATGCTCGGCCGGCACACCGTAAAGTTTGATGAAGATAAACGGCGAACCGGCGATGTAGGCAAACATCCCGGCGATAGCGATGCCACCGGTCAGGGCATGGCCCAGATAGACCGGATCAGCCAGCAACCGTCCGTACTGGCGCAAAGCCCCCGACAATGGCTGGCGCGGCATATGCGCCGGCATACTTTCCGGCAAGCCGAGCGCCACCGCCAGACCGGCCAGGGCACTGAACCCGGTCAAAACCAGAAAGATCGACTGCCAGCCCGTGGTGTTGACCAGCAGACCGCCGAGCATCGGCGCCAGAATCGGTGCCAGGCCCATCACCAGCATCAGTTGCGAAAAGACTTTGGCCGAACCCACCGCGTCGCATTTGTCACTGACCACTGCCCGGGAAATCACCATCCCAGCACAACCGCCCAAGGCCTGCACGAAGCGTGCGCCGATCAGCCATTCCAGATTAGGCGCATAGGCGCAGGCCAATGACGCGAGGGTGAACAACGCCAGACCAACGAGCAACGGAATCCGCCGTCCGAAGCGATCCGCTACCGGGCCGTAAGCCAGTTGCCCGATCGACAGACCGAGGAAATACGCGGCCAGAGTCATCTGCACGTGTTTCTCGTCGGTGCCGAACGCCAGCGCCATGGCCGGAAACGCTGGCAGATAAAAGTCGATCGCCAAGGGACCGAAAGCGGTCAAGGCACCGAGAATCAGAATGGTACGGAAGTTCATCAGGCATCCAGGAGTGGCGTGAGTCGGCAGCCCAACAGTCTAGCCGCGCCGGGACGCCTTGAACATTCCGATAGGTCGCTAACTATTAAAAAATCAGCATGTTCCGAGGTGATCAGGCGAGTTTGACGGCGTAGCCTTCTTCGCTGATTGCCTCAATCACTTGATCAGCGCTCAGCGCACTTTCGACGCCAACCTCTTTCGCCGCCAGATCGACCCGCACGCTGGCGGCGGGGTCTTTCGCCTGCACGGCGTTGGTGATGGCTTTGACGCAGTGACCGCAGGACATGCCTTGAACGTTGAACACTTGCATGGAATGACTCCTTTGAGTGAGGTTGCCAACACTCTGGAGCTTGCCACGATGGCAAGGTCAAGTTATGAAAGAAACTGCCGGGCTGGCATTCGGCGTCGCGCTCGGCCAAGCTGCGTGCATCAATGACTCGAACTCAGGAGATTCAGCCATGCGCTGGTCAGCTATCAGCCTGTTTGGCTTCCTCAGCCTCTTTGCCGTCCTGCCTCAGGCCAACGCGACCGGCGAGGATTACGCCGTTCTGATCATCTCGCGCGAGCGCCTCGAAGTGGCGACCTCCTGCGAAATCGGCGTGTACATCCAGGACCAGTTTGTCGGGCGCCTGCTGCAAGAGCAGACCACCGCGTTCAACCTGCCCCACGGCACAGTTTCCGTGCGTCTGAAACTTGAACCCGGTCAGGTCAAGGGTTGCGAGCCGGGGATGCTGGCACCGCCGGCACAGGAAATCTCGCTCAAGGCCGGCGACGTGGTGAAGTACCGGATTGCCTTGTCTACAAAAGGCTTGTACCTGAGACCCGCCGCCCTCGAATACTGAACATAGCCAGAACTGTGGGAGCTAGCCTGCTAGCGATGGGATGTGTCAGTCAGCATCAATGCTGAATGACTCACCGCTATCGCCAGCAGGCTGGCTCCCACATTTTTTTTGCCCTGCGACACGTTGCGGATTGGCGCTTGACCTTGCCCGCATGGCAAGGTTGATCCTGTAGGTATCTTCTACAGGGAGTAAGACCGATGTCCGATTCCATCACTTTCGATCTGCCGATTGCCGGCATGACCTGCGCCAGTTGCGCCGGGCGGGTCGAGCGCGCCTTGAGCAAAGTCAGCGGCACCCGTGCCGTCAGTGTCAATCTGGCCACCGAGCAGGCCCGCGTCGAGGCGCCCGGCGACAGCTTGCCGGCGTTGATGGAAGCCGTCGAGCGCGCCGGTTACAGCGTGCCGCAGCAAACTGTCGAGTTGAGCATCGAAGGCATGACCTGCGCCTCTTGCGTCGGTCGCGTCGAGCGAGCGCTGAATAAAGTTCCGGGGGTGAAAAGCGTCAGCGTCAATCTCGCCAATGAACGCGCGCACCTCGAATTGCTCGGTCAGGTCGATCCACAAACCCTGACCGACGCGGTCAGCAAGGCCGGCTATTCAGCCAGTGTCTGGCAAGCCGAAAACCCGCCAACCGACAACCAGCAACAACGCCTGCAACGTGAACGCTGGGCGCTGATCTGCGCCATCGTCCTCGCCTTGCCGTTGGTGCTGCCGATGTTGCTGCAACCGTTCGGCATTCACTGGATGCTCCCGGCCTGGGCGCAATTCGCCCTCGCCACGCCAGTGCAATTCATCTTCGGTGCGCGGTTTTATGTGGCCGCGTGGAAAGCCGTACGTGCGGGGGCTGGCAACATGGATTTGCTGGTCGCCCTCGGCACCAGCGCCGGTTATGGCTTGAGCCTGTACGAATGGGCGACCGCTGCCGGGCGTATGCCGCACCTGTATTTCGAAGCCTCGGCAGTGGTCATCGCTCTGGTGCTGCTCGGCAAATACCTGGAGAGCCGGGCCAAACGCCAGACAGCCAGCGCCATCCGCGCCCTCGAAGCCCTGCGCCCGGAGCGGGCGATTCAAGTGATCGAAGGCCGCGAGCAAGACGTCGCCATCAGTGCCTTGCGCCTGGGCGATCTGGTACTGGTCAAACCCGGCGAACGCTTCCCGGTGGACGGTGAAGTCCTCGAAGGCCAAAGCCACGCCGATGAAGCGCTGATCAGCGGCGAGAGCCTGCCGGTGCCGAAACAACCCGGCGATAAAGTAACCGGCGGCGCGATCAACGGCGAAGGTCGGTTGCTGGTCAGCACCACCGCCCTCGGCGCGGAAAGCGTGCTGGCGCGGATCATTCGTCTGGTAGAAGACGCGCAGGCAGCGAAAGCACCGATTCAAAAACTGGTGGATAAAGTCAGCCAGGTCTTCGTGCCGACCGTGCTGGTGTTGGCCCTCGCCACGCTGATTGGCTGGTGGCTGTACGGCGCACCGCTGGAAACTGCACTGATCAATGCCGTCGCCGTATTAGTGATCGCGTGCCCGTGCGCCCTCGGCCTCGCCACACCGACTGCTATCATGGCGGGCACCGGCGTCGCCGCACGTCACGGGATTCTGATCAAGGATGCCGAAGCGCTGGAACGTGCGCATGAAGTCAGCGCTGTGGTCTTCGACAAGACTGGCACCCTGACTTCCGGCACCCCACGTATCGCCCACTTCACCGCCCTTGATGGCGACGAAGACAACCTGCTGAAACTGGCCGGCGCACTGCAACGCGGCAGCGAACACCCGCTGGCGAAAGCGGTGCTGGACGCGGCTGCCGAACGCAATCTGCAAGTCCCCGATGTCATCGATAGCCAGTCCCTGACCGGACGCGGTATCGCCGGCACGTTAGAGGGCCGCCGTTTGGCGCTGGGCAATCGGCGCATGCTCGATGAAAGCACGTTGAGTACCGGCACTCTCGCCGAGTCCGCCAAGGCTTGGGAGGCCGAAGGCCGGACATTGTCGTGGCTGATCGAGCAAAGCCCCGAGCCGCGCGTCCTCGGCCTGTTCGCCTTCGGCGACACGCTCAAACCCGGCGCGCTGCAAGCGGTGCAACAACTTGCCGCACGCGGTATCCACAGCCATCTGCTGACCGGTGACAATCGCGGCAGCGCCAAAGTGGTCGCCGAAGCCTTGGGCATCAGCAGCGTCCACGCCGAAGTGCTGCCCGCCGACAAAGCTGCGACCGTCACCGAACTGAAAAAAACCGGCGTAGTGGCAATGGTCGGCGACGGCATCAACGACGCTCCGGCGCTGGCCGCTGCCGACATCGGCATCGCCATGGGCGGCGGCACCGACGTCGCCATGCACGCGGCAGGGATTACGCTGATGCGCGGCGATCCACGGCTGGTGCCAGCGGCACTGGAGATCAGTCGCAAGACCTACGCGAAGATCCGCCAAAACCTGTTCTGGGCCTTCGTCTATAACCTGATCGGCATTCCACTGGCGGCATTCGGTTTCCTCAACCCGGTGTTGGCGGGCGCGGCGATGGCGCTGTCGAGCGTCAGCGTGGTGAGCAATGCGCTACTGTTGAAAACCTGGAAACCCAAGGATCTGGAGGAGCATCGATGAACATCGGCCAAGCAGCCCGCCAAAGTGGCCTCAGCGCAAAGATGATTCGTTATTACGAGTCGATCGGTCTACTCAAGGCCGCGCATCGCACCGACAGCGGTTATCGGGTCTATGGCGATGATGATCTGCACACGCTGGCGTTCATCAAGCGTTCACGGGATCTGGGCTTTTCGCTGGAGGAAGTCGGCAAGCTGCTGACGCTCTGGCAGGATCGCCAGCGAGCCAGCGCCGATGTGAAGGCCCTGGCCCGTCAGCACATCGACGATCTGAATCAGAAGATCCGCGAACTTGGGCAGTTGCGCGACACCTTGCAGGATCTGGTCGAACATTGTCAGGGCGACCATCGCCCCGACTGCCCGATTCTCAAGGAGCTGGCGTCGGGCTGCTGCGCACAACCCGCCCGCGCCTGATAGCCAATACTTTCACCGTCAGCAGGGTCGCCAGCGGAATGCCGTGGAACAGCAATACCACGGCACCCGGCGCCCACCACGCGTAAAACGGCGCGGCGATCAGCATGCCAACGCCGAATCCGGTCATTTGCAGCAGGGTCAGAAAACTGAAGATCGGCAGGCGCAAGTGCTCGGGCTCACGCTGCAAGCGCGACATCAGACCGACTTCGGAAAACCCGTCGCCCAAGCCCGCCGGCAATGAAAACAACAGCAGTCCGTAGAGGCTGTGCTGCTGAAACATCAGGATGAAGCCGCAGGACATCAGCATCACGCCGTAGAAAAAACGCCGCTCCAGATTGATGTTTTCCGAGCCACTCATGCGACTGGCGATCCTTGCGCCGAGCAGTTTGCCGCTGGCCCACACCGCCAGCATCAGGCCGAGGGTGGTACTCGCGGAGTCCGGTGTCAGCAGTTTCGAGATAATCGGGAAACCGACGTTGTGCGCGGCACTGCCCAGTGTGTCGGCCATCGACACCGCGAGCATCGCGGCCACCACTGGCGCACTGCGCAGGCCTTGAACCAAGGCCGACCATTCGCCGCTTTCAGTATCCGACCCGGCCTTCGCTTCAGGTGCCTTGAAGCGCAGTGGCAGGATCAGCATGGCTGCCAGCAGATAGGTCAGCGCATTCAGGGCAAACACCGTTTCGAAACCAAATCCCGCCACCAGCAACCCCGAAACCAGACTGCCGCCGACCATCGCCGCCGATGACGCCGAGGTGATCCACGCGTTGGTTTTCAGCAATTGGTCGGGCTCGATCAGCCTTGGCAACTGACTGTTGAGGCCGATGGCAAACATCGAATTGCCGAAACCCAGGCCGAAAGCAATCAGCGGCAAAATCAGCGCCTGCTGGCTGGGCGGCACGATCAGCAACAGACCGAGCACCCCGGCGCGCAATAGATCGAACGCAACCAACGGCAAACGCCCGCTCCAGCGCCGGTAGAACCGGGTGCCGATCAGACTGGCGAAAATCCCCCCGCCGACACGACTGGCGAGAAAGATCCCGACGCTCATGGCGCTGTTGCTCAGCAGATAGACGTAGGTGGCCAGCGCAACCATGTTGAGGAAGGCGCCGAAATCGGAGATCAGTCGGGCGGTGATGATCAGATGGGCATTGCGCGAGTGACTCACATACGATCCTTGTAGGAGCTGCCGGAGGCTGCGATCTTTTGATCTTGCCTTTCAAAACAGGATCAAAAGATCGCAGCCTTCGGCAGCTCCTACAAGGGAATATTCGGTGTATTTGAAAATGGGGGGCGGGCACGAAAAACCCGGCCGAAGCCGGGTTTCTGTTAGTCGATCACTGCATCCACGGTGGTGGAGGCGGTTCTTCCGACTTGCCGTTGGGCTCGTCGTCAGCCGCACGGATCGCCTGCTTGCGCTCTTCGTCGAGACGCGCTGCTTCGATCTCGCGCAGAATCCCGCCAACGTCCGCCAGCTCTTCCGGATCATCGAACTCACCGGTCAGCACGCTGGCCGGGTGCAAGGTGCCGGCTTCGTACAGCGCCCACATTTCCTTCGCGTACTTGGTCTTCTTCAACTCCGGCGCAAAGCGGCCGAAGTACAGAGCCATGTTGCCGACGTCACGCTCAAGCATGCTGAACGCATGGTTGTTGCCCGCCGCATCAACCGCCTGAGGCAAGTCGATGATGACCGGGCCGGTCGGTGTCAGCAGCACGTTGAACTCGGAAAGGTCACCGTGCACCAGACCGGTACACAACATCAGCACGATCTGCGAAATCAGGAACGCGTGATATTCACGGGCCTGATCCGGTTCCAGCACCACGTCGTTCAGACGCGGTGCGGCATCGCCGTATTCGTCGGCCACCAGTTCCATCAGCAGCACGCCTTCAAGGAAGTCGTACGGCTTGGGCACTCGCACCCCGGCACCGGCCAGACGGAACAGCGCAGCCACTTCGGCGTTTTGCCAGGCATCTTCGGTCTCTTTGCGACCGAATTTGGAGCCCTTGGCCATCGCCCGCGCCTGTCGGCTGTTACGGACCTTGCGACCTTCCTGATACTCGGCCGCCTGGCGGAAACTGCGTTTATTCGCCTCCTTGTAAACCTTCGCGCAACGTAACTCGTTGCCACAGCGCACCACATAAACAGCTGCTTCTTTACCACTCATGAGTGGGCGCAGCACCTCGTCGACCAGACCGTCCTCGATCAGGGGTTCAATGCGTTTTGGAGTCTTCATCAGCTTTTATTGTGGGTCCTTTATTACCAAACACGCGAATGTCACTCGTTATACGGCAATCCTCGCGTCACGGGGAGGGGTTGCCGACCTGTGAACCTGTGGATGCACACACTATGCCGGATTAATCGACGCCATTGAACGCTGCCGGATCGCTGCGAATCATAGCCGAGCCAGTGCCAATTGTTGGCAACTGGATTGGAGGGCATTTGCGACAGGATCTGACATGCCGATGCATTCCCGGCGAAATTTCGTTCAGCGTTCGATGATGGCGGTGACACCCTGCCCCCCCGCTGCACAGATCGAGATCAATCCTCGCCCCTTCCCCGCCGCGTCCAGCAACTTCGCCATGTTGGCGACAATTCGCCCCCCCGTCGCCGCAAAAGGATGACCCGCCGCCAACGAACTGCCCTTCACATTGAGACGGCTGCGATCAATCGAGCCCAACGGCGCATCAAGTCCCAGTCGGGTTTTGCAGTATTCGGGGTCTTCCCAGGCTTTCAACGTGCACAGCACCTGGGCCGCGAACGCTTCGTGGATTTCGTAGTAATCGAAGTCCTGCAACGTCAGGCCGTTGCGTGCCAGCAAGCGTGGCACGGCGTACACCGGGGCCATCAACAGACCTTCGGCGCCATTGACGAAATCCACCGCCGCCGCTTCGCCGTCACGCAGATAAGCGAGGATCGGCAAGCCGCGTTCTTTCGCCCATTCTTCGCTGCCGAGCAGCACCACCGAGGCGCCATCGGTCAGCGGTGTGGAGTTGCCGGCGGTCAGCGTGCCCTTGGCGCTTTTCTCGAAGGCCGGTTTCAGCGTCGCGAGTTTTTCCAGGGTCAGGTCGGGGCGCAAATTGTTGTCGCGGGTCAGGCCGAGGAACGGTGTCATCAGGTCGTTGTGCCAGCCTTCGCTGTAGGAAGCGGCGAGTTTCTGGTGGCTTTCGAGTGCCAGTTGATCCTGGGCTTCGCGGGGGATGTTCCAGGTTTGCGCCATCAGTTCGCAGTGTTGGCCCATCGACAGCCCGGTACGGGGTTCGCCGTTGCGCGGAAACTCCGGGATCAGGTGTTTGGGGCGCAGTTGCAGGAAAGTTTTCAGTTTGTCGCCGGTGGTCTTGGCGCGGTTGGCTTGCAGGAGAATCTTGCGCAGGCCTTCGCTGACGCTGATCGGCGCATCGGAGGTGGTATCAACACCACCGGCAATGCCGCAATCGATCTGGCCGAGGGCGATTTTATTGGCCACCAGCAGCGCGGCTTCCAGACCGGTGCCGCAGGCCTGCTGGATGTCATAAGCCGGTGTGGCCGGTGACAGTCGCGAGCCGAGCACACATTCGCGGGTTAGGTTCATATCCCGTGACAATTTAAGTACCGCACCCGCCACCACTTCGCCAATGCGCAGGCCGTGCAGGTTGTAGCGTTCGATCAGGCCTTCGAGGGCGGCGGTGAGCATCACCTGATTGCTGGCGGTGGCGTACGGCCCGTTGGAGCGGGCGAAAGGGATTCGGTTACCGCCGATGATCGCGACGCGGCGCAGCTGACTCATGAAAAGCTCCTTTTCAAATAATCGAAATTCACCCAAAAACCTGTGGGAGCTGGCTTGCCAGCGATAGGGCCAGCACATCCAGAATTTTCAGTGGCTGACACTCCGCCATCGCTGGCAAGCCAGCTCCCACAGGTAATACATTCAGCCCAAAGACCTGCTAAATCCCAGAGGCAAACTACTCTGCTGATCAAGCGTAGGCCTTATTGCGTGGATCGAACGATTGATTGCCGTTGGTAGTCCACACTTTGAACCCCATCTTCTGGAGAGCGTTCCATGTCAGACCGCTATATCGACTTCGCCAACTCGTCCATCGGCCATCGTCTGGTCGGGGCATTGGGCCTGCCGTCGCCGGTTCGCCTGGAACGCTGGCAGGCCGGGCGCCTGCGGCCGGTGGAAGGTGCGCTGCTGATCGGCGGCGGGGCGCTGGCGCAACACGTCGCGACCTTCGCCAATCGGCTGACCGATGCGATTTACCGCTACGGCGAGCAACCGGCAGCCGCCACCGAATGGATTCCCGGCCACGGTCCGAAACTCAAAGCCGTGGTGTTCGACGCGAGTGATCTGCAACACACCGATCAGCTCAAGCAACTGCGTGAATTCTTCCAGCCACTGATGAAAAACCTTGAATCCAGTGCGCATCTGGTGATTCTTGGCCGCGCGCCGGAAACCCTTACAGAACCGTTCGCCGCCAGCGCACAACGGGCGCTTGAAGGGTTCTCGCGCTCGCTGGCCAAGGAACTGCGCAGCGGCGGCACCCTGCAATTGATTTATGTCGGCGACGGCGCCGAGGATCAACTCGAAGGCCCGCTGCGGTTTTTCCTTTCGCCGAAAAGCGCATTCGTCTCCGGACAAGTGATTCGCCTGACGTCGTGCGAAACCCCGGTGACCGACTGGACGCGGCCGCTGGCCGGACGCAAGGCGCTGGTGACAGGCGCGGCACGCGGGATCGGCGCCTCCATCGCCGAAACCCTGGCCCGCGATGGTGCCGAGGTGATTCTGCTCGACGTGCCTCCAGCCAAAACTGATCTGGAAGCCCTCGCCGCACGCCTCGGCGGACGCAGCATCATCCTTGATATCTGCGCCGAAGACGCGGGTGCGCAACTGATCGAACAGTTGCCGGATGGCCTCGACATTCTGGTGCACAACGCCGGGATCACCCGCGACAAAACACTCGCCAACATGACCCCGGAATTCTGGGATGCGGTGCTGGCGGTCAATCTCAATGCGCCGCAAGTGCTGACCAAAGCGCTGCTCGACAGCGGCACGCTGCATGACAACGCGCGGGTGATTTTGCTCGCCTCGATCAGCGGCATTGCCGGTAATCGTGGGCAAACCAACTACGCCGCGAGCAAGGCCGGATTGATCGGTCTGGCGCAGGCGTGGGCGCCGACGTTGCTGGAGCGTGGCATCAGCATCAATGCGGTTGCGCCGGGATTCATCGAAACGCAGATGACCGCGCACATTCCGTTTGCCCTGCGTGAAGCCGGGCGACGCATGAGTTCGCTGGGCCAGGGCGGCCTGCCGCAAGATGTCGCCGAAGCCGTCGCCTGGCTGGCGCAACCGGGCACTGGCGCGTTCACCGGGCAGGCGCTGCGGGTCTGTGGACAAAGTGTTCTGGGGGCCTAGGCATGAGCATCGAATGGCACACGCTGGATCGCGAACCGAGTCTGCCCGGCTTGTATGTCCGGGCCGCCACGCGCCGCAAGATCACCGGCACCACCCTGCCCGACAGCGGTTTGCGCTGCTGGGTCGATATCGACGGCAAACGTCTGGCGAACTATCGCAAAGTCTGCGGGTTCGCCGATGACGGTCTGCTGCCACCGACTTATCCACACGTTCTGGCGTTTGCCTTGCAGATGCAGTTGCTCACGGCGAAGGAGTTTCCGTTTCCGCTGCTGGGGCTGATTCATCTGAGCAATCGCATTCGTGTGTTGCGACCACTGGGCGGGATCACGCGGGCGCAGGTCAGCGTCCGCGTGCACAACCTGCAACCGCATCCGAAAGGCGCGACGTTCGATCTGCTGACCACGCTGGATGATCAGCTCGGGCCGTTGTGGGAAGCAGAGAGCCAGATGCTCTGTCGCGGGGTCAAACTCGACGGCGAGCCGGTCGAGCAAACCTGGGAACCGTCGCTATCGCTGAGCGAAGTGGCGCATTGGAAAGCCCCGGCAGATATTGGCCGGCAATACGCCAAGGTTGCCGGGGACTACAACCCGATTCACTTGAGCGCGGCCAGCGCCAAGCTGTTTGGCTTCCCCACGGCCATCGCCCACGGGTTGTGGAACAAGGCGCGCACGCTCGCGGCGCTGGGCGAGCATCTGCCTAAAGCCAATCTTGAAATCTTTGTGCAATTCCGCAAACCGGTGCGGTTGCCGAGTGAGGTGACGTTGCTGGCGAGTGCGCCGGGGTCGAGAGGTGAATTGCGATTGATCGGTGCCGGGGATCTGGAGCATATGGTCGGGCAGTGGCAGCCAATTGCGTGATTGCCACCTGTTACCCCTGTGGCGAGGGAGCTTGCTCCCGCTCGGCTGCGCAGCAGTCGTAAAACCTGAGCACACAGTTTGGCAAACTTACCGCGACTACCGGTTTTTGGGGTCGCTTCGCAACCCAGCGGGAGCAAGCTCCCTCGCCACAGGGATTTAGCAGGGCTGTAAATTGTGTATATATCACTTAAGTTTTTCTGCACTGCCTTCTCTTCCCCGCAAAAAAACCAGCCTTGATTTTCAAGGCTTTTTTTTGCCCTTCTATATCTTGGGTATTAGTCGTTAGGCACTGCGCAACGCCTTATATATAAAGGCGTTAATACCAACTTGAGAATGGCGTGAACCCGGCCCCGGGACTGAGATTGACACCACGGACGAGGCATCACCGACAACAGATCGGCGGGCCATCGAAGGCAACGAACGTTGCGTCAGGTGCAGGAATCTCAATCATGAAAACTCAAGTGTGGTGCAAATCGGCAACAGCTTTGGCATTGATCCTTTCCCTCGGCCTCGCCGCCGGTTGCAGCAGTGGCGGTGGCGGTCATCACAGCAGCTCCGGCAGCAGCTCGACCCCCGCAGCAGGAACTGGCGGTACGGGCGGAACAAGCGGCACCGGAAGCACTGGTGGCACTGGTGGCACTGGAGATACCGCAGGCACCGGCGGAACTGGCGGTACAGGTGGCACGGGCGGAACCGGTGGCACAACGGACCCAACCAATCCGACCAATCCGACAGACCCAACCAATCCAACCAACCCGACTAATCCCACAACGCCTGTTCCGCTGGTGACTACCACGCTGGTCCAGGATGTCGGCAAAACCGTCAGCGGTGTCGGCGACGGCGTTGGTCAGGTAGGCGACTCACTGAGCACCGTACCGGTTGTAGGTGGTGTCGTACAAAGTGCAGTCAACACCACCGGTAACGTGGTCAGCACATTGGGTGATGGTGTGGCCAACGGCATCGGCAAACTGGGTACCACCGACAATGGCCTGGGAGTGACCGCTTCGGCAGTCGGCGGCGTAGTGACCGATGTTGGCAATGGCGTTTCCGATTTGAGTGGCAAACTTGCTACCGCCACCAGCAGCGTTCCCGTGGTTGGCGGTGTGGTCACCAAAGTCGCGCCGTTACTCGACGGCGTCGGCGAAAAAGTTACCATGCTCGGCGATACCCTCAGCACTGCAACCACCACCGGGCCACTGGGTTCAGTGACCAAAAGCGTCGGCAATGGTCTGGTGCCAGTGATCTCGATGGTTGAAAGCACCACCGACAAAATCGGCGATGCAACAGGCCTGGGTGATCCACTCAAAGGCGTGATCCAGAAAGTTGGCGATACCGTCAACGGTGTGGGCGACAAAGTCACCGATGCCGGCAATGGCAACGCGCTGACCAATACTCTTGGCGGCGCCCTGAGCAATGCTGGCACAGCAGTCGGTAAAGCGGGCGGTCTGGTGTCCAACGGCACAAGTACAGGTGGTGGCCTGGGTGGCGGTCTCGGCGGCGGCCTGGGTGGTACTGGCTTGCTGCAAACCGTCGGTGGCGCAGTGGTCAACGTCAGTTCTGGCCTGAACGCCGGCAACACCAATGGCGTGGTGAGTGCAGGTGGCGTTACCGGTGTATCGGCGGGCAATGTGGTTGCCTCGCTCAACACAGTCCTTGGTGGTTCCGGCACACCGATCACTGGCTCGACTGCACCGCTGGCAGCATTGGGTAATAGCTTGGGCGGTGCGCTCAACCCAGCCACCAGCGCAGTTACCAGCCTGACTCAAAACGTCGGTGCCGCGACCGGTCTCGGTGCGCCGGTTGCCGGCCTCACCGGTCAGGCAGGCGCAGCCGTCAGCAACCTGGGCGGCGCCATTGCGGCAACGAACAATCCGGTCACCACCGCGGTCGGCGGCCTGGTCAGCAACGTCGGTGGCACCGTCGCCGCAGTGGGTGGCCTGGTCAACGGCGGCACCGGTACCGGCACTGGCACTGGCGCAACAGGTGGTCTGGGCGGAGTACTTGGTGGTCTGACCGGCGCTCTTGGAGGCAACAAACGCTAAATTGCACCTGGCCGATTCGACGGCCTCACCTACAGCGCCTACGCTTGGTTGAGGGCGGAAGATTCCCACGAGTCTTCCGCTTTTTTTCTTGGGAAAAGACAGCCTAGAGCTGCGACCTGACCATGGAGTGTCCTATGCGCGTATTGGCATCCCTGCTGTGCCTCAGCCTCAGTTCCGCCGCCCTCGCCGACACCCTGCCCAGTTTCCTCAACAGCAACGAAACCATCCGCAATCTGCCAGTGCCGAACCTTCCGGCCGACGCCTATCGCCCGAACGTGGCACCGCTGCAAGTACCGGACCCCGGCGCAGCTGCCGCGCAACCGTTGATGATGGCGACCAAAATCAAACTCAAGACCGTGCAGATCGAAGGCGGCACAATCTATCCGCTGAACGAACTGGCCGACAATTTCAAACCGCTGATCGGCCATGAAACCAGTCTCGCCGACCTGATCGAAGCCACTCGCAACATCACCCGCCGTTACCAGCAAGACGGCTATCTGCTGTCCTACGCCTTCCTGCCGCAACAGAAATTCGATGACGGCGTGGCCCGCGTGGTTCTGGTGGAAGGGTACGTGCGTGATGTGCAGATGCAGGGCGATGTTGGCCGGGTCAAAGGCCTGCTCGACAAACTGGCGGCTAAGATCCAGGCCGAGCGGCCACTGACGCGCAAAACGTTCGAGCGATATACCACGCTGATGACGCGTATTCCCGGCGTGACGATCCAGGCCCAGGTGCCGCCACCGGGCACCACCGACGGCGCCACCACACTGGTCGCCGAGGCGAGCCGCAAACCGTTCACCAGCACACTGAGCACCACCGAAGACAACCGTAATGGCACCCAGGCCTTAATCGGTGTCAGCAGTAACTCGCAAACCTCGATGGGCGAACAGTTGAGCCTCAGCGGCCTGTTCCCGCCGGGGGATGACAAAGAGCACTACTACCGTCTGGACTACAACCAGTTCCTCGATGCCGAAGGAACGCAACTGGCGTTGTCCGCCTCACGCTATCGCGCCGATCCGGGCACCAATGTCCAGCTCGACAACGGCCTGGAACTTAAACCGCATCGCGAGAACGACCGCTACTCGATCGGCGTCAGCCTGCCGCTGATTGCCTCATCCACCGAACTGCTCAACGTCGGCACGCGCTTGTATGCGGTCAACGACAAGACCCGCTACAACGTCATCGGTTACCCGCTCAGCGTCGAAGAACGCACCGACATCCGCGCCCTCGCCTTCGAAAGCGACTGGCGCAAGGTTGATGCCCGGCAATTGCGGATTATCAGCGGCGGGATCTATCAAGGCCTCGACAGCATGGGGGCGAAAACCAACAACAGCGCCATCGACCTCAACTTCTTCCGCGCGCGCCTGTCCGGCGTGCAGAGCGACAAGTTCTTCGACAACTGGCAAGGCGTGCTTTCGGGCGCGCTGTACTGGACCGACGACACCCTGCCTGACAGCGAACGCGCGGTATTCGGCGGACAGAACTTCGGACGTGGTTATCCCGACGATCAGGCTTCAGGCGACAAGGGTTGGGGGGTGGCTTACGAGGTCAACTACAGCTTCAATCGTGACGGCAGTTGGGTGCGCATCCTGCAACCGTATGTGGTGCTGGATCGTTCGAAATCCTGGTTCAACAAACTGCCGATTCAAGACAGCGACCTGTCCTCGGCAGCCGTCGGCTTGAGATTTGGCGATGCCAAGTATTACAACATCGCACTGGAAGCGGCGAAGCCGATGTCCGACGAAGCACTGGACACCCTCAATCGCCGTCCGCGTTACAGCATCAGTTTCAGTTATCAGTTGTAGGGTGTAAGACAGCTCCCACAGGCTCACAGAGAGCCCTGTGGGAGCTGGCTTGCCAGCGATGAACGATAACGCGGTCTCAACGTCGATCAGAACGCGTAACGCACTTTCGCCGTGAAGCTGTCGGAGTCAAAACCGGTCGACGTCACATAGTTATACGAACCGCCAACGCTCCAGGCGCCCATGCGGTAATTCGCACCCAGGCCCAGTTCATAGCTGTCACGTACCGGTGTGGTGCCACGACTAGTGAACGAATCGCCACCCAGTACAAACGATGAAGTGGTCGCGACCTTGTCACCAATGAAGTCATGCCAGGCCATCAGTTTTGCCTCTGGCTCAAGACTGCCGGCGCCAACATCGAATACAGCCGCCAAGCGCGCACCCACCCCCATCTCACCGACTTCATAACGCTGGCTGCCGACATTCAGCGAAGCCGAACTGCCCTTCTCGCGATACGAATCCATGCCTACGTTTGCGTACCGGGCACCGACCTGCGGTTCAAGCACAACATCAGGCGCCAGTCGCAGGCTGTAACCCGCCAGTGCACTCACACCAAAAACGTCACTGTCGTAATCACCCTTGGCGCGGGTACCGGCGATGTAGCGTTTCGACTCGTTGTCGTTCCAGCCGTACATCAACGACGAATCGACAAACCAATTGTCATGCACCCAGTTGCTGTAAACCGTCAGCGCATGGCCGGTCACTTTGGTTTTGCTGCCGAGATCGGATTTCACATCGGTATCGAGGTAGCTGTACGCCAGGCCCAGGGTTGTATCGGCGTTCAACTGGCCATCGGCACCCACCGCGATCCCGTGGCTGTCCGCGTCATAACCGGCAACGCCACGGCGCTCATCCTGATTGGCATCACTGCTCAGCGCTTGCAACCAGACACCTTTTTCCGGTGAGCCTGCGGTCGAGCGTGCACGGCTGGAACGATCATTGATGACACCCGAGACCAGCGTCTGACTGTTGGTCGCCGCGTGAAGCACACCACGACTGACATCCGGGCTGAGCGACTCGGAAAGACGCGCCAGCTCAACATCGGTGGAAGCATTGGCGAAGGCCTGGAAAACCGGGTCCTGCTCGTCAATCCGCGACATCACACTGGAAAAACGCCCCACCGCCGTCGCGGCGTTACGACTGCCACCAACCGCCAGAGTGTTGTCGGCCAGCACCTGATCCGACTTGGTCGTGACCACCGTCGTGATGTCGTTGCCTGTAACACCGAAACTCTTCACATCGAGCAGTGCGGAAGTAGAGGTCACGGTCAGATTACTGCCACCGATCAGATTCCCCGAACTGATCAAGGTGTAACGCGTACCGCCCGGGGACACCCGGAAGTCGCTGGAACGTGCCAACAATCGCAACTGCGCACCCGGCGCAATGTCGGTGGTGCCGGTTACTTTCAACACCGGCAATGCCGGATTGGTGTCGTTGCCCAGGTACATCTCCAGCACGGAATTGGATTCTTCCATGTCGAAGTCGCCGATGATGGTGGTGTGCGGACGCACCAGGGTCAGCGTGCCTTCTTCAATCGTGACGTAACCGGACTTGATGATCGAACCGTCGAAGGTGGCATCGCCATCGATCTTCACGCCGGACAGCCCGAGGATGTCGCCCCTCACCGTTCCGCCGAAAAAGTCGAAATAACTTTGGCCATCATCGACTTGAATAGCCGCCTTACCGCCCTCGATCAGACCGGTCAGTTGGTAAATGGAAAAGGGGTTGCCAGCCGCCGGTTGGCCACTGACGTGCACGCCGATGGACTCGCCGGAAATCGTGCCGTAGTTGCTGAGCATGAAGCTGTTCGAGCCGGACGATCGATCAAAAGTCACTCCCTCGATGGTGAGAGCCTCGGCATCGGCACCGCTGGCTCGAATGGTACCGGGGTTGTAAATCCCGCCCTTGAGCGTGGCACCGTCAAGAAACACGCCCAATGCATCCGTACCGCTGGCGGTGACAGAGCCTGTATTGCTGATCCCGTTCGTGTGGGAATGCACCACCATTACACCGGTGGCGGTGGCGCCACTGACATCGATCAGACCGTCATTCATAACCGAACTGCCCAGCGTACTTCCCAGGATGGAAATACCCGTCGAGCTGCCGGTTGCTGCCAACCCATGAACCGAAATCGAGCCGGCGTTGATCAGACCCAGCGTGATATTGCTGTCCACTACACCGGACGCGCCGATATTCAGCCCCACACCATTCGTGGCGCCATCGATACGGATGCTGTCGTTGTTACGCAATTGCCGCGCTCTCAGCCCCATGAACTGCGCGCCATAAGTCAGGCCTGGAGCCGCGACAGGCGTAGCGTTCAAATTGCCGTGCAGGTCGACCAGATTGGTCGTGTTGAGCAGATTGCTGTTCAACGGAGCGCTGCTGATGTCGTAATTGAAATCAGCCAAAGCGGTTGAAGAGTCAAGAGCGGCGGCAGTAATGGAAAGCGCCAGCAACGAGCGGCGCAAGCGAGCAGTGTTCAATGAGATTCCCTTCCGAAACATAAAAGCAGTTTCAGCAGGGTCACATGTCAATCAGGCATCCCTACCGTCCCGTCAGAGTCATCAAGTGCGGGCGCGGGGAATTTACACGAGCCATCATTTCGACACCATTAAAATGTCAAAGAGATGGCGTCAGATATTGGTTTATTTGAAAAAGGGAAATTGCCATCGCTGGCAGGCCAGCTCCCACAAGGATTTGAGTGATCAGATCGAAATTGGTCAGCTGTCAGGTCGCCATCGCGAGCAGGCTCACTCCTACAGAAAAGCAAATCAACCGCCCGCCGCGTCGCTTTTAACCACTAACAGGATGAGCGTTAGCTCGGCTGTGCTCTTGATCTTGATCTTGATCTTGATCTGCAAGGTCCGTCGGCAGGCTGAGTGGAGGGATTCATTCGGGGGTGGGCGCGAAGCGCCGTTCGACGAAGTCGAACAGATCGAGAGGAGGTGCAGCGCAGCAAACCGTAGGCGATCCCCCCGGATGAGTCCCGGAGCGAAGGAACCCGAGCCACAGCGAGGGCCGAACGCCAGGACAAAGCCTTTTTGGTTACTTTTTCGGCGTCTGGAAAAAGTGACCCGCCGTAAGGGCGGAACCACCAGAAGCCATTACCGCAGCACCGGATATGCCCCAAAAACAAAGGATCAACCAACCCGATGATCCTTAACCTTGGGAAACAAATTATCCAGAGTCTCCAACAACCGAACGTGATAAATCGGCTTGCGAAACAGATCCAGCACCTGCAACCGCAACATGTCACTCACATCCTCCATGTCTGCATGCCCTGACGTCACGATCACCGGCAAATGCTGACGCGAAGTATGCTCACGCAACCGCTTGATCAACGACATGCCACTCTCCTCCGGCATCCGCAGATCAGTAATCACCAGCGCGATATCAGGATTGCGCGTCAGATGATGCAAGGCGAGCTTCACCGACGTCGCGGTGAAACAGGTGAAGCCCTCACCCTCCAGCAACTCCGCCAGCTCCAGCAACGCGTCCTCTTCATCGTCAACCAGAAGCAGCTGTTGGCGGGGTAGCGAGGAAGCAGTCATGGGCAATACCTGAAAACTGAGAGTGGAACCGAGTGTAGCCGGACATTCGTCATGCGCGACCGAATGCGCTCAAGGCGTCTGCACCGGAGCCGTCTGCGCGGTGCCACCCAACGCCACCAGAATGTTGTTGAAAATCCCCAGCACCTTGGCGCCCACCGGCGTCACGAATATCACCACCACAACCGCCACCATCGCCACCACAATCGCGTACTCGATGGCCGACGCGGCTTCGGTGCTCGCCAGGAACAACCGTGCACGCAACATCAGGTATTCAAAGAGCATGGAAGTTCTCCTTCGTACCGGTCTTCACCCCGGCAGCAGAAATCCAATGACCCGGGCAATGCCTGCGCGCGCTTTTCAGCGACCGCAAACAGGCATTGATGGAGGGGATGGATGATTCGGTTTAAGGCAGCGTCGGTCTGGTGACCGCCGTACCACCTAGAGCGGTCAGGACGTTGTTGAAGATGCCCAGAACCTTGTTGCCGACCGGTGTCACGAACACCACGACGACCACCGCGACCATCGCCACCACAATTGCGTACTCAATCGCCGATGCGCCTTCGTCACTCTTGAGGAAAAGCCGAACCCGGGCCACTAAATAGTCAAGAATCATACGAAACATACGTCTACTCCTTCGCGCCTCTGGCGCCGATGTAACGCTACAGCGGCAAGGTTCCACCGTGCTATCAAAGCATTGTCAACAAACCCCCGGTCAACAACTGTAAGAACGGATTAATCACAAAGAATTAATCCATTGGTGACTCGCAATGATTCAACTGTTAATTGGCCAAGACCCATACTTTAGTGAGTTATTTTCCTGTCAGTAATGGCGTTTTGGTGCGGATCAGCTAGCTTGGAAATAGCGAAATAGTTGCATGTTCATAGCTGCCCGCTTGCGAAATTCTCTCGTCAGGAAATGCGGTAGTCAGTGCAGCAGGAAAGGGAGAGCCGTCATGAACAGTCGCGTCACCATGGGTCTTGCAGCGGTGCTTCTGCTTGGGGCAATTTTTGTCGGTTACTGGGGGCTGGTACTCAGTCGCCAACCGACGGTACCTGTTGCCCAGGCACCTGCCGCGCCGATCACCAGCGTTGATAAAACCATTGCCACCGCCGAAGACCAGACCCGCCAACCGGTGGTTGTACTGATCCACGACGTGCAGCCCTTCACCCCTCTTACCGCCGCCGATGTCGCTGTGGAAAAACTGCGCAATGCGCCCGCCGGCAGTTTGAGCAGCGTCGATCAGGCGGTTGGCCGCAAACCCTGGCGGCACCTGAGTGCCGGCACCTGGCTCAACGACGAAAGCTTCGAGGCCGGTGGCGCACTGGCACGGATGATTCACAGCGATGAACGTGCCCTTACCGTAGCGGTTGACGAAGTGATCGGCGCAGCCGGGCAACTGATTCCCGGTGACTACGTCGATGTGCTGTTGTACCTGCGTCAGGACGCCAGCAACTTGCAGCAGTCAGCACAGATTGTCGTGCCCGCCATGCGTGTCCTCGGTGTCGGCGACCAATACGGCCTGACCAACGATGGTCAGCCCGCCACACCGGCCCTGAGCGGCGACGACAAGATCAAACAGGATCAACGCAGGGTCGCCGCGCGCACCGTGGTGCTGGCGGTGCCCGAACAACTGCTGAGCCGGATGATGCTCGCCACCCAGGTCGGCACCTTGCGCCTGGCGGTACGCAGCAGCGACGAGCAGCGTCTGGCCAAGTACTGGGCGGGCGAAAACCAGTCGCCAACCCATCTGGACAATGCCAACAGCCAGCTCTTCCAGTTCACTCAACTGGCCTTGGGCAGCGGCCCGAAAGCGCCGTCCACTGGAGGTGGCGTGCGGCGGGCGATGGAAGTGATTCGCGGCAATCAGATTTCCCAACAAACCCCATGACTGAGCAAGGATTCAAGTGCATGCAGAGTCGATTCCGGCCGACATTAAAACCTGTGCTCCGGGCCTTGATACTGATGGGACTGTCGATCAACGCAGCTTTTGCGGCCACCGGCAATTGCTCGGCACTCGGTCGCATGTCGCCAGTGATCGAGATCGGCCAGGGCTTTCAACAGGACATTCAATCGCCGGTGCCGATCACCCGCGTTGCGATTGGCGATCCGAAAATCGCCGACGTGCACGACACCGGCAGTTCGTCGTTTCTGCTGACGGGTGTAGCGCCGGGCGCGACCAGCCTGATGGTCTGGACTTCATGCTCAAGTGAGCCACGTCAGAGCATGGTGTTTGTTCAGGGCGCCGCCACCGCCGCCATGACCAACCTCGGCCGGGTTCCTTCGGATGATCCGACGCTGCCGTCGCAAGTACAGACCGACATCCGCTTCGTCGAAGTCAGTCGCACCAAACTCAAGGAAGCCACCGCTTCGCTGATCGGTGCCCGGGGCAACTTCCTGTTCGGCTCCCCCGGCACACTGCCGCCCATCAACGGTGTTCCTCAGCCACGACTGCCGGTGGACAACTCGCTGTTCAACTTTTCGTGGATTGGCGGCAAGACCATGGCGATCATCAATGCGCTGGAAACCAGCGGCTTCGCCTACACCCTCGCGCGGCCAAGTCTGGTGGCCCTGAACGGGCAAAGTGCAAGCTTCCTGGCCGGTGGTGAAATTCCGATTCCGGTACCCAGTTCCGGCAGTGACAACGTGTCCATCGAGTACAAGGAGTTCGGCATTCGCCTGACACTGACGCCGACCGTCATCAGTCACGATCGCATCTCGTTGAAGGTCGCACCGGAAGTCAGCGAACTCGACTACAGCAACGCTGTGGAGATCGCCGGCACCACCGTTCCGGCCCTGACTATCCGCCGTACTGACACCAGCGTTTCGCTGGCCGATGGCGAAAGTTTTGTCATCAGCGGATTGATCAGCACCACCAACAGCTCTCAGGTAAACAAGTTTCCGGGGCTGGGCGATATTCCGGTACTCGGTGCATTCTTCAAGGGTTCGCAGATCAAGCGCGAAGAGCGCGAACTGCTGATGATCGTCACTCCGCATCTGGTGCAGCCACTGGCAGCCGACGCACAACTGCCGTCGCTGCCGGGCGAAAAACTGCGCAACTACGACCCGAATTTCTATCGCATGTTCTTCCTCGAAAACGGCAACTTCGACAAGCGTAGCGGGCTGTCCCAATGAGCCAGAATCTGAGCCAGACGTTTCTCGCGATCACCCGCAACAGCACCGATCTTGAATGGCTGCAAAGCGCCCTGGCGCCGCTCGGCCAAGTGGTCAGCGCCGGCGGTGGCAGCCTCGACGAACTGCTCGCGCTAGTTGACGTGACATTCGCCAGTCTGGTGTTCGTCGGCCTCGACCGCGAGCATGTTGTCGCCCAGAGCGCACTGATCGAAGGTGCGCTGGAAGCCAAACCGATGCTGGCGATCGTCGCCCTCGGCGACGGTATGGACAATCAACTGGTGTTGAATGCGATGCGTGCCGGCGCACGGGACTTCGTCGCCTATGGCTCACGCTCCAGCGAAGTCGCCGGGCTGGTGCGCCGCCTGAGCAAACGCCTGCCACCCGTCGCATCCAACACGCAGTTGGGTGGCCTGACCGTGATGTACGGTGTACAGAGCGGCTCGGACGGCGCGTTGCTGGCCAATCACATGGCGCTGACCGTGCAGAAAAGCGGCCAGCAAACCCTGCTGCTCGACCTGGGATTACCGCGCGGCGACAGCCTTGCCTTGCTGGGATTGGAGAGTTCGTTCCACTTCGGCGATGCCTTGCGCCACCTGCGCCGTCTCGACACCACATTGATCGACAGCGCCTTCACCAGCGCCGAAGCCGGTCTGCGGATTCTTGCTTACGCGAGCAATGACGAGCCGCTGGAAAGCACCAGCGCCGCCGAACTGTTCATGCTCCTCAGCGCGTTGCGCCAGCACTTCCAGCACATCGTGGTGAACCTCACCGGACAGAGCGACAGCGAAGCGTTGCGCACCTTTGTCAGCCACTGCGACAAGCTGCTGTGGTACACCGATCAGAATGTTCTGAACTGCCGGCGCAACCTCACCGTGCTCAATCAGTGGCGCGAGAAAGGCATGAAACTCGATCACGCGCGCCTGCTGATCGACCGCTACCTGAGCAACGTCGCGCCGAATTCGGAAACCCTCGGCAAGACCTTCAACCTCGAAGTCATCGCCGTACTGGCGGCCAACGCCGAAGTGCGTTTGAACGCACAGAACCAAGGCGTGAGCCTGTTTGAACTGGCGCCCCGCGAGAAACTCACACAGAGCCTGCGTGCCCTCGGCGAACGACTGGCCAAACGCTCGGAAGGTCTGGCCAAACCGAAAGTCACCTGGTTCGACCGCTTGCGAGGCACCTCATGAGCGCAGAAAAACTGTTCGGCGCAGCGCAACGTTCAGCGGTCGGCAACACGGACCACGAAGGCCTGAAACTGGTGCTGCACCGCTACATCATCGACGCCATCGAAGAGTCGGGGAAAAACCTGCTGGAGGGCTCGCGCCAGCTTCTGGCGCAGTTTGTCACCGACAAAGTCGCCGAATACATCGCCCGTTTGCATCTGGCTATTTCACGCTATGAAATGGAGCGTCTGGCCGAAGAAATCGTCGACGAGCTTACCGGTTTCGGCCCGCTGGAAGTGTTGTTGCGCGATCAGTCGGTGACCGAAATTCTGGTCAACGGCCCGCATCGGGTGTTCATCGAGCGCGACGGTGTGCTGCATCAGAGCGACCTGCGGTTTATCGATGCACACCACGTCGAACGGGTCATGCAGCGGATTCTTGCACCACTCGGACGGCGGCTCGACGAGTCTTCGCCAATGGTCGATGCGCGCCTGCCCGACGGCAGCCGGGTCAACGCAATCATTCCGCCGATTGCCCTCGATGGCCCATGCCTGTCGATTCGAAAGTTTCGCAAGGACATGCTCAAAAGCAGCGACCTGATGGCGATGCAAACCATCGATCTGGGGATTTTCGAGTTCTTTCAGGATGCCGTCGGCAAGCGCTGCAACATCCTCATCAGCGGCGGTACCGGCACCGGCAAAACCACGTTGCTGAACATCCTCAGCCAATTGATCAATCCCCATGAACGTCTGGTGACCATCGAAGACGTTGCCGAATTGCAGCTCGGTCACCCGCACGTCGTGCGTCTGGAAACCCGGCCGCCGAATGCCGAAGGTCACGGCGAAGTGAAGGCCAGCGACCTGATCCGCAACGCCCTGCGGATGCGTCCCGACCGGATCATCCTTGGCGAGATTCGCGGCGTCGAAGTGGTCGACGTGCTCACCGCGATGAACACCGGCCACGACGGTTCGATGAGCACCGTACACGCCAACAACGCGCAGGATGCACTGCTGCGCCTGGAAACACTGGTGGGCCTGACCGGCCGCGCCATCGCCGAACGCACCCTGCGCCAGATGATCTGCGCAGCGCTCGACGTGATCATCCAGCTGACGCGCATGCCCGATGGCCGCCGCTGCGTCAGCGAAGTGGTGGAAGTGGTCGGTATTCGCGAAGACGTCTACGTCACCAACACGCTGTTCCGCCTCGATCGCCGCACCGGTTTCGGCTTCCTGCGGGAAGCGGTTAACCCGGCCGGTGACAAGTTGCGGCACGACGCACATCTGGGCTGACGGCATGGGGCATTCATCATGATTGGTCCGGTCATTCTCATCATCATTTGCCTGATCCTGCTGGGGCTGTCGATCCGCCTGTTTCTGCACGGTGTCCACAAGACCGCCAACGAGCGCGTACTCAACCGACTGGCCGCCGGTCAACCGCAACTGGTGGCGGAAAAGACCAAGTGGGTAGGCCTGGAACGGATGTTTCTGCGCGCCGGACTGGGCCGCCCGACCGAACGCTTCGGACTTTGGCTAAGCCTGTGGGCCGTGGCCATCGGCCTCGGTTATCTGCTGTTCGAATGGGTCGGTTTGATCACCATGGTGCTGGCGCCGCCGCTGATTTTGCGGCTGTATATTTCCTTGCTGTATCGACGCCGGTTGAAACGCATGATCGAGCAATTGCCGCAGCTGCTCGACCACACCGTGCGCAGTCTCAAGTCCGGGCGCACCCTGAGCGACGCGGTCATGGGCGGCATCGAAACCAGCGACGATCCACTGAAAGCAGCCATGGGCCGAATTCAGCGCAACGTGCAACTGGGGGTCAATCTGCCGGACGCGGTCAGCGACTTTGCCGAGCTTTATGAACAAGACGAACTGCGCATGTTTGCCCTCGGTCTGAAGGTCAATCATCGCTATGGCGGCAACGCCAGTGAGCTGCTGGAAAACCTGATCAAACTGATCCGCGAACGCGATCAGGGCGCCCGCCAACTGGCCGCGATGACCGGCGAAACACGGATGACCGCGTGGGTCCTCGGCGCTCTGCCCGTGATCGTTGTGAGCTACTTCATGCTGACCAATCCCGGCTACATGCTCGGCATGTGGCACGACTCGGGTGGCCAGACCATGTTGATCATCGCGGTGGTGCTGCAGGTGCTCGGATGCCTGGCGCTGTGGCGCATGTTGCGGAGTGTTTGAATGGTCTATCTCGCCGCCCTCATGTTATTGCTCGGCGCCCTGTTGCTGGTGGTCAACCACCTGCTGACCGAACGGCGCCGGGTGCGTCAGGTGAACCAGCGGTTGCAAGGCCATCTGGTGCGCGAAAACCGCTTCGGCAACTGGTTGCGCGCATTGGGCGGCAGCCGCTTCGGCCAGCGTTCGGTGAGCATCGACAGCGAAACCCAGACCCTGCTCAGCCGCCTCGGCTGGCGCCGCGCCAGCGAGCGCTCGCTGTACGCCGCGTTTCAGATCGGCACTCCGCTGCTGACTTTGGGTTTGGCGATATTTCTGCAAGAAGTTTTCTTCCCGCAGGCGGCGCATCCCTGGCTGATGCCGATGCTCGCCGCCGGCGCCGGTTACCTGCTGCCCAAAAGACTGCTGGCCTACGCTGCGGGTCGTCGGCAAAAAATTATCGCGGTGGAAATCTCAACGTTCATCCCGCTGCTGCGCATCCTGTTCGAGTCGGGTATGGCGGTCGAACAAGCCTTGCGCGTGCTCAGCATCGAAGCGCAGAAACTGCTGCCGGAACTGACCAGCGAACTGCGCCTGATCCTCGCCCGTGTCGATTCGGGTCTGGAGCTTGGCCAGGAACTCAACAAAGCCTCGGTGATGCTCGCCGTAGAGGAATTCACTGACACCTGCGTGATCCTCCAGCAACTGATTCAACAGGGCGGCGGCGCGATGAAATCGCTGCTGGCGCTCAAGCAACTGCTCGATGACCGGCGCCTGACACGGTTGCAGGAATACGTTTCGAAAATGTCGGCAAAGATGTCCGTGGTGATGATGCTGTTTTTGTTTCCAGCCTTGCTGATCGTATTGGCCGGCCCCGGCTTTACTGCAATTACCCGAGCGTTCGCAAACTGACGTGGCTCATGGAGAGCGTTTGATGAAAGTACTGATTGTTTTAGCAAGTCTGTTGATGCTCGGCGGTTGCGCCACCGGCGATCAGGCGCCGTGGACGAGCATGTTGTCACCGTCCAGTTGCAGCAAGATGACTTCGGAACAGGAACTGGCCCTGAACCTGGCCGACGACCTGGCCAACGACGGCAAACTGCACGCCAGCCTGGCCAACCTGCAAAGCCTGCCGGACAACCTCAGCGAAGTACGCCTGCGCAAAGCCAAGGTCTATCGCCTGCTCGGCCGCAGCGAAGCCGAGCCGCTGTATCGCAGCCTGCTCAACACCTGCCTGACCGCCGAGGCCGAACATGGCCTTGGCCAACTCTATGCCGCCCGTGGCGACAACGGCCAGGCCCAGGCTCACCTGCAACGCGCCGCACGACTGGCACCGACCGACGAAAAAATTCGCAACGACCTGGGCCTGGTCTACCTCAATCAACTGCGCCTCGAAGATGCCCGTTTCGAATTCCTCACCGCCATCGAGCTGAAGCAAAACAACCAATTGGCAACGCTCAATCTGGTGTCGTTGCTGCTGTATCAAAACAACTGGCAACAGGCCGGGGAAATCGTCAGCCGCTCAAAACTGACTCCGGAGCAATTCACCGAAGCCCAGGAGCGCGCAGAAAAACTCAAGGCCCCGGTGCCGGCCAAACCGGTACACGGTAATCAGGTAGCCGTAGTCGCAGATCCGCAACCGTCGACGATCAAATAAGGAGACCGCCATGAACGCCCTTAAAGGCCTGTGCTATCTGAGTTTGCTGAGTCTGCCATTGAGCGCGATGGCCATCGACGCGGGGCCTGCATCCGCGCAGCAACAGGAAACCGAAGGCTGGCTGGTCCTGCAAAGCCGCAACAAAGTCGCCTCGCCAAAACCACAAGCGTCCACCGCGACCGAACGGGAACTGGCAATGCAGCGCTGGTTGAAAAAATACAAATACGAAATCCCGGACTTCTACGACCCGGATGCGGGTGGGAAGATCGAGACCAAGAATTAGCCGAAGCATTCGCGAGCAAGCTCGCTCCCACAGGAGAATGCCTTTCAACTGTGGGAGCGAGCCTGCTCGCGAAGAACGATGACGCGATAAACCCGCCGATCAGATTTGCGGATCAACCCGATCCAGCGCCCGATTCACCGCCAGCTCGGCCAGCATGACAACCTGCTGAATCGCCAGCGCCGTGCTGCGCTGCAAACCGCTCAACTCACCAGCGAAATTACTCGCCAGGGCACTGGCTGAGGCCAACGATTCGTAAGCGTGGGCGAGCAGGGTTTCGGTATCGATGTTGGGCGCGACCATGAACATCGTGCTGGGATTGCTGCGTTTTTCTACATCCGGGCTCAGGTAGAAGTCGAGCGCGCGCTTGATCGCTTCGCGGTCTTTGATGAGTTCTTCGGCGCGGGTGGGGTCGGTGGGTGGGGTTGTGGCATCGAGGGGTGGATCGGGGATCAGTTTGTCCATGAAAACTCCTACTTGGCTGAGGAGCCATCTTTTGTCGTTTCCACACAACAAAAGGTGGCAGCTGTACGCAGGGTGGAAAACCGATAGTAGGCAACCGGCCAGACCGAAGTCTGCCCACGCACAGCCGCCGCGACACAGTTTGCAGACGAAAGAAGACGCCGACAATGATTACGGTAACGATGCAATGCAACTACTTGATACAGGTTTCCACACCCGGCCGCTGAATTGGCAGCGACAGCCAAAGACTAGAGAGCAGACGTCCGACGGACAACCTGAAAACCTTGTGGGAAGGTTCTGTAATTTATCAACACGCTTAAACATTAAAAATTGAAATACGCCCATGTAGGAGCTGCCGAAGGCTGCGATCTTTTGATCTGTTTTTAAGAGCAAGATCAAAAGATCGCAGCCTTCGGCAGCTCCTACAGGGGAACGTGTATACCCATCAAAACCGGTCGACTGTCAGGCCGCCATCGCGAGCAGGCTCACTCCTACAGAAGAGCAAAAGCCAACCGCGTTGCTCTTCACCACTCAACAGGATGAGCGTTAGCTCGGCTGCAGCTCTTGATCTGAGAGCGCCCATCGGCAGGATAAACACCCAAACCCCAAAAACCCTCAGTGCGCCGTAACCCGCTGCCGAGCCGCCGAAGCCCCAGGCGACAGAGCAAGCGCCAACTGCGTCCGGTTATGCATATGCGTCAACCGCAAAACCTGCGACACATAAAGCTTCACTGTGTTCTCGGTAATCCCCAACTCACAGGCAATCTGATAATTGGTCTGCCCCTTCCCCACCAACCGCGCCACATCCAACTGCCGCGGCGACAACTGATGAAAAATCTCCGGCATATCCTGCTGCTCAGTCTGAGGCGCATCCCCCCCCATCACATCCCGAACAATGACCGAAGGACTACGCCGCACCCTGTCCAGATCCTGATAAATGTCATCAATCGACTCGGAAAGAAACTGCAACTTCTGATTCAAATGCCCCAACTGAACATTCTTGTGCCGCTCCTGCAACGCCACTTCCTGACGCTGCACACCTTCGAGCAACTCATCCAGATCAATCGGCTTTTGATAATAATCGGCAATCCCGGCACGCAATGCCTTGATCACATCCTGCTTGTCGGCGCGACCGGTGAGCATGATCGCTTCGAACACCCGTCGTTTGCCGCAAATCCGTTGCAGTTCCTGCACCAGTTGAATGCCATCCAGACCCGGCATGTGCAGATCGCACAGCACCAGCCCGATCTCGAGATCTTCGCTGAAACGCTCGATAGCCTCCTGGCTGGACTCGCACGGAACACAGCGATAACCGCTGCTTTCGAGGAACTCGCACAACTCCTCGACGATCAAGGGTTGATCATCGACTACGAGGACTTTTACCGCAGATGTAGGCTTGTTCACGTGCCACTCCATGCTTAGGCCAAAGCTGACCGTTCCTGTACTGCCAGCCTTTGGCTGTATAACCCGCTCACTTTGAAAGTAGACGCACTTTCCGACTATGTACATAGGACTAGTGGCGCCTGGCGACTAGTGGATCCAATGTATCGAGAGCAATACACCGATCAACACGAACGGTGCAAATGGCAGCTTTTTTGACACTCCAGGTTCCAGATATCGAAGATGTTCTCTAAGTCGTTGACTCATATGCAGCCAGAGTCTTGGCGCCAGCAGCCACCAGAGCAAACTCGCGACACCCGCGCCGATAAACGCGCACAGAACAAACAGACCGTCCGTCGCAAGGGCTATTGCTGTCATTAATTTCACATCACCGGCGCCCATTCGGCCCATGAAAAACCCCGGCAGTGTCAGCGCCAACGCAATCAGACAGGCCCAGCCGCCCTCCTGCGCCGGAGCACCGAGCCAGGTAGTGCCGGTCCACAGCAAATACACCAGCGCGAGTGCGCCAGCGCCGAAGGTCAATAGATTGGAAATTCGCCGTTGGCGGGCATCTTGCGCCGCGCACAGGGCCAGCCAGGTCAGGAGGATAAAGCTCTGCATCCGGTAAAAACCGTCCGTTTTTGCTGAATGATTCTATGCTGAGAGTACGCAGTGACTGTCAGGGTAGACGCACTCATGAAAACCGGCTTTCGGAAGTCGCAAAAAGGTGCGGTAGCGATTGAGTTCGCACTGGTGTTCGTCATCTTTTTTGCAGTGTTTTACGGCTTGGTCAGCTACAGCTTGCCATTCGTGATGATGCAATCGTTCAACGAAGCCACATCCGAAGCGATACGCCGCAGCGTGGCGGTCGACCCGACGATCCCCAACTATTCAACCGTGGTGGTGAGCACCGCGAACGCCGCCCTGACCCAGCAATTGTCGTGGGTGCCGCCAGTGTTCAATCTGGTGATCGGCACAGACACCAGCACGGTATTCGCCACCGGGGGAACCAACGGCCCGAACGGCACATTGACCGTGACGGTGAACTACCCGGTCAGCAAACTGAATCAAGTCATACCGTTTCTGGTACTGCCGGGAATCGGTAGCGTGCCCAGCCTGCCCACCACCCTGACCGCCACGTCGAGCCTGCAATTTTGACGGCGGGTGACAACCTCTTCGGGCGCCTGCTCAAACGCACGCACACTGCGGCATTCGACCTGCCCGACGCACTCGGTTCGCCGCCAGTGGGGTTGAGCATTTTCATGGACAGCGACGGCGGCGTCCTGCAAATGGCCGGCCCTTTGCGGCATCTGTTGGTGCAACAGAAGCCACACGGTCAGCCCTTGCCGCTGAACACCTATTTACGCCCTCACAGCACACTGGCGATTCATGGTCGCCCGCTGGACTGGCAAGGGCAAATGCTCGATCTGGATTTTCCCTGCCTCGGCGAGCAGACCTTGCACCTGCGCGGCTGGGTGTTGCCCTCGGGCAATGGCTGGCTGCTGCAATTGCTCGATATAAGTGACCTGCTGCTCGAACGCCAGCAATCACGCCATCGTGAAGCCTGCCAATTGATCGCCGGGCAGATCAGCGAGCAATTGCGTGCTTGCAGCCAGAGTCGCTTGCCCGTGGTGGTCAGTGAACAATTGCAGGTGCTTGCCCAGCGCTGGCATATCCCGTGTATCGCCCTGGCGCTGCTCGATGAAGAGGAACAAGGCTGGCAGATTTATCGCCAGTTCCGCGCCCACGATGCACCGACCTTGTGGCATGACGGCCAGCAACTGGGCACGCCACTCGACAGTTTGAACGGCAGCGCGCCGCAACGTGTAGGCGCGCATCATGGCCTTGATGAGCACACACGGGTACAGAGCCTGTTCGGCAGCTCCGACGGTTTTGCCGTGCCTTACAGCGATGATCGCGGTGTGGTGGCCTGGTTGCTGTGTGGTTTTTACCCGGCGGATCACGCCATGTCGTATCTGGCTGATCGCGACTGGATGCTGCTCGCCGGCGCGCTGGCCGGGCCGCTGCTCGCGCGCTTGCGCGAGCAACAGCATCATCAGCAAATGGAGCGTCTGGAGTCGCTGCAGTTTCTGCTGGACACCGGTTGGTGGGAAATTCTCGCTACGGGCGAGCACATCCAGTTGGCACCGTCGCTGACCACAGCCCTGCATCTGGAGTCTTCGACGCAAACGCTCGAAGACTGGCTCGCACTGATCCACCCCGCCGACCGTGAAGAGTTGCGCAGCCGCTTGCATGCGCTGCAACAACAGGGCGAAACCCTGACCCTGAGCGTACGCCTGCACCAGCCAGACGCCGGGCAGGCACCCGTGTGGTATCGCGTGCAGGGGCAAGTCGCTGGCAGTGGCAGTCAGCGGCGACTCGTCGGCTTCATGCTCGACATCAGCGACATCCAGAATCAACAGCAACTCGCCGCCGCTGCCCATGCACGCCTGGATAATCTGATCGCCAGTTCGCCGGCAGTAATTTATGTGCAGCATTACGTCGAGGGTGCATTGCTCCCGACATTCTTCAGCGCCAGCCTGCAACCCTTGCTCGGCTGGAGCCTCGCCGATTGCGCTGCCGGCGCGCTGGTGCAGTTGGTCCATCCGGATGACCGCGATCTGTATTTCGAGCGCACTCGCCAGTTACTGCGCGAAGGCTCGGTGCGCGCACGTTATCGGCTGCGCGACAGCTCCGGGGCCTATCACTGGCTACTTGATGAGGCGCGCTTGCTGCGCAACGACCTCGGCATCCCGGTGGAAGCGGTCGGCCTGTGGCTGGACGTCACCGAAGCAACGCTGGCCGCCGAACAGGTCAAGCAGAGCGAAGAACGCTATCGAATTCTGGTGGAAGATTCGCCGGCGATGATTTGTCGTTATCGCCCGGACCTGACCCTGACCTTCGGCAACAAACCGTTGGCGACTTATCTGGAATGCACTGCCGAAGAATTACCGGGGGTCGATCTGGGCAGCTGGATGTCCGATGAGCAGCGCGCCGCGTTCGTGCAGCGCCTGTCGTTGCTGACGCCTGAGTTGCCGGTAAGCACTGCGGAAATCAGCCTGCAATTACCGGGACGCGAACATGCCTGGTGGGTCTGGTCGGATCGCGGCGTGTTTGACGAACAGGGGCAACTGATCGAAGTGCAAGCGGTCGGCCGCGACAACACCGAAGTGCGCCGCTCGCAGCAACAGCTCACGCAAAGCGCAAAAATGGCCACCCTCGGCGAGATGGCCACCGGTCTGGCCCACGAGATCAATCAACCGCTGAACGTGATGCGCATGGCCATCGTCAACGTGCTCAAGCGCCTGGGCAACGGCGATGTGCAGATCGATTACCTGACCGACAAACTCAATCGCATCGACGCCCAGGTGCAACGCGCGGCGAAAGTGGTCGATCACATGCGCGTGTTCGGACGGCGCTCGGAGATCGAGCAGCAACTGTTCAACCCGGCCTCGGCCATCGAAGGCACGCTGTCACTGCTGGCCGAAGGCATGCGCGGCAAAGGCGTGGATCTGCGCATCAGCGAGACCGGATTTGCGGTGCAGGTGCGTGGTTATGTCGATCAACTGGAGCAGGTGTTGATCAACCTGATGGTCAACGCCCGCGATGCGCTGCTCGGTAAACGCGAGAATGATTCGGCGTTCAAGCCATGGATTTCGATTTATGCCGAACGTGATGAGCAGAAGGTGCGGCTGTGGGTCGAGGACAATGGCGGCGGTATCGACCCGCGATTGCTGGAGCGGATTTTCGAGCCGTTCTTCACCACCAAACCGGTGGGCGTCGGTACCGGGCTGGGGCTGTCGGTGAGCTACGGGATCATCGAGAACATGGGCGGATTGTTGAGCGTGCGCAACTCGGTGGAAGGCGCACGCTTCTGCATCGAATTGCCCATCGCGCCGGACGCTTAGATAACCAGATAAGCCTTGCCGGTCTGGCCGCAGGTCATGTTGGCGCCGACATCGACGTCCATCAGGTTGATACCCAGCAGATTGAGCAGATTGTTCAGCAACGGGTCGAGCAACGGACTCAGCAGGTTGGTGATCAGCGGCTGAAGAATCGTCGTGACTGCGCTGATCAAACCCGCCACGCCGGCCACGATAGACCCCAACGGATTGCTGCCCAGCGGTTTGTAAACAATCAGATTGATGCCAGCCAGCGTGTTTGCGAGGCTATTAACGATATTGCTGCTGGGGGCGGCAGAGATCACGCTCGGCGGCAGTTTGAGATTGGCCGGCGTAGCGAATGGGGTGCTGCTGGAATACACCAGGTCCTGAGTGTTTTGCGCAACGCTGGTATTGACCATGATCGCAATGCCCCCGGCGCCGTATTGAACATGCGTGGACTCATCGCAACTGCCGATCCCCAGAATCTTGTGACAGGTGACCGTGCCGAGATCGACCAGCGGCAGCGGCGTGACTGTCGGCTCGGCAACCGAAGAAAAGGCGTTGGTCGGGTCGATCTTGCCGACCTTGAGGTCGGCGATGGAGGTGATGGTGTGGGCTGTCAGGCTTTTGGTGCCGGTGGTTGCGGTCGTCGGGCAACTGTAATCGGTCACGTAGCTGATGGCGCCACCGGCATCCAGAGCGATATCGATTTCCGGGGACGGCAGCAACAGTGGATCAAGTTGTTCGCAACCGGCACCGAGCAGGCAACCGACCGAGTTCAGCGTGGCGACCAGGTTCAGGCTCAGCAATGCGTTCAGGGTTGGAGTCAATGTGCCGACCAGTCCGAGTACGGCGTTGACCAGCCCGGTCACGCCCGTCAGCACTGGCAGGTTCACCGAAAGCAGCGTGCGAATCTGCGCCGTGCGCACATAGATCTGATTCGGCCCGGTGGGGTTGGCCTTGGCCAATGCCGGATCACCAATCGCGGAGAACTGCGGCGGCTCGATCACTTTGACCCGCACCGTGACATTCGCCAGCCCCAGCACGTTGATCGGTAGCGTCGCCGCCACTGCGCTTTTGCTGTTGGCCAACTGGATCACGCCCTGAATCAGTTGCAGCAATTGCAGGTTGGCATCCAGCCCCGCCGCTATGGTGCCGGTCTGCAATTGCAGAATGTCACCGAGCTTGATCGGCGCCGCGTTGATCGCAGCTATTTGCAGATTGCCCAGCGCAGTCATCACATCTGCCGTCGCGCCGTTGAGTTGCACCACCGTCGCCGCTGCCTGAATCAGTTGCGTTACCGTGGCCTGGGTGTTGAGCAACTGGGTGTAATTGCCGGCGGCCACGTTGAGATTGATCGCCAATTGGTTCAAGTAACTGAGCAGATTGACATCGGTATTGAGCAGCCCGTTCCAGCCCAGCGCCGAGAGGTTGACGCTGCCTCCGAGCAGCCCGGAAAAAACCGAGTTGAGAATGCTTGATTGAGCCGTGCTGATGTTCACCAGCGTACTGCGGATGTTCAATTGCGCGACCGTCGGTTGCGGCTTGCCCGCGACAGCAAAAGCGTTGAGCGTGGTGTTGAGACTGACCGGTGCGCCAGTGAATAACGCCTGCACACCGCCGGCAAAACTGGTGGTCACCGTACGACTGGCGACGACTTTTACGGCCACCGCCTGGGTCGCATCGACGGTAAAACTGCGCAGCCCGGTGGCCGCTGTCACTAACGTGCCGCAGGTGGTGACGAGGGTATTGTTGGTATCGACGGTGAAGCCATTGCGCACCGCACTTTGGCCCACATAAGTGGCGGCGGTCAGGCCGGGCAGGCAATTACCCCCGCGACTGATGGCTTCCAGTGCGGCGTTATCCACCACACGCTGCAACTTGCGCTGTTCCAGGTACAACCGGCCGGTGTCGACCACCAGCAACATCAACACCAGCGCCAGACTGAGGGTGGCAGCCGCCATCAAGCCGATAGCCCCGCGTTGCCGGGTCGGGTCGTTGAACTGCGAACGAGGCGACATGGCGCACTCCTTTGCCGGCGCACTGCCGAGCGCTACCTCCATTGGTGAGATTGAGTGTAGACACGGTCGGGCGGGACTGCTGGTAACACACCAACCGACACAGCACATTCCCCTGTAGGAGTGAGCCTGCTCGCGATAGCGATGTGTCATCCAATACTAATTTGGCTGAAACGACGCCATCGCGAGCAGGCTCACTCTTACAAAGGAAACGGAGAGGCGAAAAAAGGGAGCTCATTAGCCCCCGTTTTCAAACCGCGTTAGCGCGGTGGATAGTTGGAGAGGATGCGCGTCACGGTTTCGCGGATGGCGTTGCTGCGGTCCGTCGGGTTCGGCGTGCTGCTGAGCATTTGTTCATCGCTGCCGCGCCACACCAGTTTGCCGTCCTTGCCGTCGAGCAGGTCGATCTGAATGGTCGCGACCTTGTAGGTGATGTTGCGAGTCTCGTTGTACATCGGCGCGCCCCAATAACCGTTCCATGGGCCGCCCCAGCCGCCGCCATAGTTGGTGGTCACTTGCTGCTGGCGATCCTCGACAATCAAGTAAGTCTGCACACTCAAATCACCCTTGGCGCCCGCAGCGGCGGGACGCAGGCCACGTTGATCAAGCTGATCGGTGACGGCCTGACGGATGCGTTGCTCGGTCAGGTCACTCTTGATCCGTGGATCATCGGGGCGATATTGCAGGGCGGGGTCTTTCCAGCTCCAGTTGCGATAAGCGGCAAAGTCGCGGCTGGCATCGAAGTCATGATTGACCTGATTGGCCGCACAAGCGCTGAGCAATGCGGCCATGGCGATTAAAGCGAGACGGCGGAACATGGGGTTTCTCCGGTTGAAGACATGAACCTGCGGCAGCTTCATTTGCAGGAAACTAACCCGGAGGATACGCCGACATGGCCTTTTCCACAGCCTGCCGAATCGCATCGGTGCGATCGATTTCGCTGCCCTTGTTGCCGGTTTCGGCGCTGGCACTCCAGACCGGTTGCCCGGTGCCGGCATCGAACAGATCGACCCGCACCACCACAACCTGCTCCTGATAAGTGCGCACCACGGGCACGCTGTTGTACATCCCGTAACCCCGGCCATAACGATCATAGCCGCTGTATCCGCCGTAATAGCCGGAGTCGTCCTGAATCTGACGCAAACGGGTTTCCAAGCGCAGATTGGCGCTGACCAACAGATCGGCCGGGCGATTGTCATGCAACGGACGCAAGCCGCGCTGGTCGAGGGCGTTGCTCACCGCTTCGGCCACTTGCGCCGAATCCGCCCATGCCGTGCCCGGTGGCAGTTGCCCGTTGAGCCAGGCCCAACTGCGGTAGCGGCCATAATCACGCGGTGGCGCCGGATACGCGCTGCGATCAAAGGTATTCGCGGCTTGCGGCGGCGCTGGCGGCAACGGCAGCGACTGCGCCACATACGGGTTGCTGCCTTCGCAGGCGGCCAGCCCCAGACAGATCAGCAGTAACCCGGATTGAGCTTTCATGTGGTGCTCCGATCAGACCGGCCGACAGATCCAGTGCAAATAACGCCCAAGTCCGGCGAAGCTTGGGTGACGACGGTGAGCAAGTTCCATCTCCAGCAAATCCACGAGTTCGGCGCGGGCCTGGAATTCCACTGGCATGTAGTCGTGGAAAACCCGTATCCCGCTCTGACTTTCGACCTGCCACATTCCTTCGAGTTGCGTCGCCAGTTCCCGTGGATCAAGTGGCATCTGCGGGGTCAGGCTCTGCTTCTCGCCGGCCATGTCGTTCTTGCGCATTTTCTTGAAATGGCCTTTGAGCAGGTTGCGGTAGATCAGCGCATCACGGTTGTAGAACGCCAACGATAGCCAGCCGCCGGGTTTGGTCAATTGATGCAGAACCGGCAGGATCGCGTGGGGTTCGGCCAGCCATTCGAGCACGGCGTGGCAGATCACCAGATCGTAGGGCTCGGTGAGCTGGCCGAGCAGCTCCTGCCACGGTGCCTGAATGAACGTTGCGGTTTGCCCGGCTTCGGCGAAGCGCTGGCGTGCGCCTTCAAGCATCGGTTCGGCTGGTTCGCTGAAGGTCACGTCGTGCCCGCGTTCGGCCAGCCACAGCGACATGTGGCCCAGACCGCCGCCGATATCCAGCACGCGCAACGGCCGATCCGGCAGCGCCTCGGCAAGGTCGGCCTGCAATACCGCGAGGCGAATCGCGCCTTTGGCGCCGCCGTAGATTTTTTCGGCGAAACGCGTCGCCAACTGATCGAAATGACGGTCACTCATCAGCTGAATCTCCGTTCACTGTCGGCGAGTTTGCTGCGCACCACTTCATTCATGTCCAGCCCCAGTTCGCTGCACAGCAGCAACAGATACAGAACGATGTCGCCGACTTCTTGCCCGGCATGCGCCAATTTGTCTGCGGGCAACTGGCGCGACTGGTCTTCGGTCAGCCACTGGAAGATCTCCACCAGCTCGGACATTTCCACGCTGGCAGCCATGGCGAGGTTTTTCGGGCTGTGAAATTGCCGCCAGTCATTGCGGTCGCGAATGGCATGCAGGCGTTCGGTCAGTTCAACAAGGTTCATCGGGCTCTCCTGAAGGGGTATAGCTTCGGGGGGAAGCCAGCCGAAGGCAAGCAGCGCGGCTGATCTTTTGCAGGAGTGAGCCTGCTCGCGATTGCGCGGTGTCAGGCAATGAAGATGTTGAATGTACGGCCGTCATCGCGAGCAGGCTCACTCCCACAGGGTTGAGGTAAAACCTCTATAGTTGCAGGGAACTCGGCCAGCATTGTTGCGGCCCAAGGCTCAGCTCTTTCATCAGGATGCACACATGCAGGTAGAAAGCTTTTTCGAATGGCTCGGGCAGGCGCTCGGTTCGGTCATCCGTTTTATCGTCGATGGGCTCAGCGGTCTGTTCAGCATTCTGAGCCACGCGGGCGGCAATTTTGTCGACGGGCTGGCCAAGACGTTGGGCATGGACACGTCGATCATCAGCATCATCGCGCTGATCGTCGGGCTGATGCTGCTGTGGTCGGCGATCCGCGCCTTTATGAACGCTTCGATCATTGCCGGGATCATCTGGCTGTTGCTGGGGTTGTGGTTGTTGAGCTGGATCATTCACTGACACCACCATTCCCTGTGGGAGCGAGCCTGCTCGCGAAAGCGTCGTGTCAGTCAATTGAAATTTGAATGACACACCGCCTTCGCGAGCAGGCTCGCTCCCACAATTGAACCGCTGCGTGGCTCGGATCTGCCGCTACAATGCCCGCTCCCAAGGAGCCCGCATGTCCAACCTGATCGCCGACTGGCGCGACCGCCCGACTCACCGTCGGGTCTGGGCGCTTGCCGCCCCCATGATCCTTTCCAATATTTCCGTGCCGCTGGTGGCGCTGGTCGACAGCACCGTCATCGGTCACTTGCCGCACGCCCATCAGTTGGGCGCGGTGGCGGTCGGCGCCAGCCTGTATACCTTTCTCGCCTGGGCGATGGGCTTTCTGCGCATGGGCACCACCGGCTTCGCCGCCCAGGCTGCCGGGCGCAGTGATGGTGCGGCGTTGCGGCAAATTCTGTTGCAAGGTCTGCTGCTGGCGATGGGGCTGGCATTGGTACTCGGCACTTTGGGCGTACCGCTGAGCGGGGTCGCGCTGCACTTCATGCAGCCATCGGCAGAGCTTGATCAACTGACCCGCGATTTCTTCCACACGCGCCTGTTCGGCTTGCCCGCCGCGCTGGCCAGTTATGCATTGGTCGGCTGGTTTCTCGGCACCCAGAATGCGCGGGCACCGCTGGCAATTCTGCTGACCACCAACCTGATCAACATCGTTCTCAATCTGTGGTTTGTCCTCGGGCTGGACTGGGGCGTGGTCGGTTCGGCGCGTGCCTCGGTGATTGCCGAGTGGAGCGGCGCCCTCCTCGGCCTCTTGCTGACGCGCAAGGCCTTGCGCGCCTATCCGGGGCACATCGCCTGGGCCGCGCTGAAGTTGTGGCAGAGCTGGCGCCCGTTACTGGCGGTCAACCGCGACATCTTCATCCGCAGCCTCGCACTGCAATCGGTGTTTTTCCTGATCACCGTGCAAGGTGCGCGGCTGGGTGATGCCACGGTCGCGGCCAATGCGCTGCTGCTCAACGGTCTGCTGCTGACCGCCCATGCGCTGGATGGTCTGGCTCACGCGGTCGAAGCGTTGTGCGGGCATGCCATCGGTGCGCGTGATCGTCTGGCCTTGCGCCGTTCTCTGGTTGTCGCCGGTGGCTGGTCGCTGCTGGCAAGTCTGGGGTTTGCCGCACTGTTCTTGTTCGCCGGGCATCTGTTCATCGAGATGCAGACCGACATCCAGAGCGTGCGCGATACGGCATTCATCTACTTGCCTTATCTGGCCGTACTGCCATTGATTGCGGTATGGAGCTACTTGCTCGACGGTCTGTTCATCGGCGCCACCCGCGCTCGGGAAATGCGCAACGGCATGCTGCTGACGGTACTTCTGCTGGCGCCCTTCGCCTGGGCGCTGCAAGGGCTTGGCAACCACGGCTTGTGGATAACTTTCCTGCTGTTCATGGTGTTGCGCAGCCTGACCCTCGGCGCACTGGCCCTATGGCTGCGGCGCAACGATGGCTGGTTCAGCGGTGGCGTTCACTGAGTCAGGGGTGTGCCTGACGAACGACACCACCTGATCGAGCACTGGCGCCAGCCGCCGCAGCGGACGTGACAGGGTCGCGACCAGCGTCACATGACTGGGGCGCGAGTAATACAGGTCCTGCACGGGCACCCCGTATTCGCGCAATTTGCGCGCGAGGCCGCCGGTATTGCGTACCGGATTGACCAGATCATCCTCATTCGCCGCGATCAGCAAGGCCGGTGGCGCGCCGCGACTGACGTGGTTGATTGGCTGTGATTGCGGCGGCGAATCCGGCCAGAAAAACACCGGACGCACATCGGGATTCTTGATCGGC
Source organism: Pseudomonas sp. NPDC087346 (assembly GCF_044744235.1). Classification (NCBI taxonomy): domain Bacteria; kingdom Pseudomonadati; phylum Pseudomonadota; class Gammaproteobacteria; order Pseudomonadales; family Pseudomonadaceae; genus Pseudomonas; species Pseudomonas sp. NPDC087346. The sequence goes on along the minus strand of NZ_JBIUXX010000028.1, from coordinate 17,352 downwards.
AAAAAATCGTAAGGCCCGGCCAGACCGATCCAGCCGCTGATATCCGCCGGTGACATTCCCACCGCATGCAACAGATCCGCATCCAGTGCCAACATTGCCGCGTTGTAGGCGCCAGAACTGTGGCCCATCAGGTACAGACGCTGCGGGTTGCCGGAGTATTCGCGGATGTGCGCCTTGGTCCACGCCACGGCCCGGGCACCGTCTTCGAGAAACAGCGGATAACGTACCTGCGGGTACAACCGATAATCCGCCAGCACCGCATAAATCCCTCGCGACGCCAGCGCCTCGCCGACAAAGGTGTAATCCTCGCGGGCGCCGCTGTTCCAGCTCCCGCCGTAGAAAAACACCACCACGGGCGCATCTTCCAGCGGATGGCGCGGCACGTAAACGTCGAGTTTCTGCCGTGGATCTTCGCCATAGGCAATCCCGGCAGTTTTATCGAAGGTACTGTCAGGTGTCACCGCATTGAGGATTTTCACTGGCGAGCAGGCACTGACGCCGAGCAGCAAAAGCCCACCGAACACTGCCCCGAACCATTGCCGCAACGCGCCCGCCATAGGTGTCTGTTCTCTATTTCAAGGGTGATTGTTCTGCCAGTGTCGACGCAAATGCTCGAGTCGCTGTTGCTGGGTCAGACCGTCCGGCGTTTGCACCAGCAACGCCCGGGGATGCTGCAAGCGTAGCCATAACCAGTCATCCAGCACTGTCCTTTCGCTGAAACCCAGCGCCAGTCCTTGTTGAGCATGTGAGGACATTCGCGTGAAGTCGGTTCCCATCGATTGGCACCAGCACCAGATATGTCGCTCCAGTACGCAGGCTTGCAGGCGTTCACGCTGACGCCAGGTAAGACTTTCTTCGATGCCAAGCGGCTCGACTGTCCGCTGCGGATTGCGCAGTTGCTGCCAGCCCTGGCTGCCAATGGCCCGGTCGCTCCAGGTGCCGCCGAACCAGCGCAACTGATGGATCGGGCCGAGCCAGCGACTCAACTGTTCGGCATCGCAGGCATCGAAGAAATAGCTCGCGGTCTGACGATTGTAGTAACCGAGCAAGGCGCGGTGATTGAGTCCGAATGAGACCGTGAGCATGCGCCGCAAATGCTTCAGCAATGTCTGCGCCGGGGCCTGGCTGCCGAGCAACAAGCCGCGCCAGGTGTGCGGATCGCTCAGACACAGTGCTGCCAATCCCGGACAACCGCGCAAATCGACAAGTAACGGACCATGTTCACTGACCGGCTGAAACTCGGTTGCATCGAACAGCCGCCAACAAGCCACATCGGCAAAGGTTTGATGCAATGCGCTCAGGGCTTGCGGGGCTTCGGGAGCATCGAGCAACAGCCACTGCGCGTCTAGTTCGTGCGCCGCGCGGCTCATGCTGCGCCGCTCTGATCCAGCGCCGCGAGCAGTCGGCAACTGCAAACCGCTTCCGCGCAATGGCTGTAACTGCCGCCACCAGGTAGCAGGCACAGCAGCAATAGCGGTTCGGCAGACGTGAGCCATTGTGCAAAACCGGCGCTTGCCAGCGGGTCGGGAAGCTCATGTTCCTGGTGATCGTCAATATCTGCAATGACCGCAGACTCTTGCAATACACCGCTGATCACTGGCTGATCGGGGTCACCCTCAAGGAAACTCACCACCACCTCGACGCCTTCTTGCAGCGACGTCAGCGGCGTATCGGTCAGCGTCGGCGCGAGGGGCAGCCAGCAATGGCTGGGGGCGGCACCTTCGCCCTGATACAACCAGTCGAACTGCACCGCCACGGGCCGCGATTGATCGGGACGCGGCTCGTCGACTGTCACCACCCAGGCACGTTGCAGACTGTGCATGCGCGGCCGTGCACAAGTGCTGGCCGGCAACATTGTCGGCATCTGCGCGGCGCCACAGATCCGGTTGCTGTAAGACGGTTCAAGGGACAGATCGGCGCGATGTTCGACCCGGTTCAACAGCCAGTTGCGGTTGCATTCGGCAAGCGGATGACCGGTCAACGAAAGCCACTGACCGCTGCGCAAGTTCGACAAATCTGTGTGCCCATCAGCCGTGGGTGCCTTGCTGACCGTCGATGCATCCATCTGCATTTTCCAGCGGCGAATGGCCGGTAAGTCGCCCGCACGCTCGAAGTTCGCCACATCGGCCCTCGGCATGCGGGCCGGATCATCGACGAAGACCAGGCAATGGCCGTAGCGGCCATGCTCGAAGTAATAGTGGATGTGCGACTGCGCGCACAGACGCTGAACAAACTGCAGGTCGGACTCGCGGTACTGGGTACAAAAGGTACGCAGTGGATAATCATCCCGCAGATCAAACCGCCGTTGCGCCTCGACAATCCCGTGCTCCTTGAGCACCTGCAGCAGAATCTGCGGCACCGAACGGCCGCTGAAAATCCTCTGGCTGAAGCGCAGCTCCAGGCAACTCAACTTCGGCGCCAAGCGCACACGACACAAGCGCGAACCAAGACCATGCTCATGCTGGACAAGGCTGTGCAACTGCCCGTTCAGACCGTTTTGTGGCAAGCCGAACTGGAGGAACGCCGAGCGGTACAGCAGGCCGTCAAGATCCAGATGCGGGTCGCTGATCAACAGATCGATATCAAATGCAAAGGGCTCGCTGATGCCCTCGCTGCCGGTAAAAGCCAGCACCTCGAAGGAGTCGGGCTGACCCGCTACATCGAGACGAAACGAGGGCTCGTTGACGGAATCGAACATGGGCAGATCTCTACAGGAGGGGCGGCCGGGGATTCTCGCCGAGAGGCATGGCCGAGTAGAGTGCCCAAGTACAACTTAGGAAATGACCTACGCGAAAAGCAGACCACTTCGCCAGACTTGCCAGCAAGTCAGGTCGTTTCGCAGGAAAAAACAGAAATGTCGCACCGGGTTGTCCGAAATTTCCGCAGTGTGCGGAACAATTTCAGACAACCCGATTCGGCATAGACCGTGCCTCAGGAAGACAGGTAGGAGGAGCGGGTCAGGCCCAGGCGCAACGCATCGAGGAACTGGGTGCGCTCGCTAGGGCTGATGCGGGCACTGGCGCACTTGTCGCGGTAGTGAGTCATCAGTTCTTCCGGCGACAAGTGCACGTAACGCAGCATGTCTTCGATGGTGTCGTGGGTCTCGATACCGGCGTGGTACACGCTGCCGTCGGCGTTCTGGTAGATGTTCACCGAGTCGGTGTCACCGAACAGGTTATGCATGTCGCCAAGGATTTCCTGATAGGCGCCGACCAGGAACACGCCCAGCAGATAGTCCTCGCCTTCATTCAAACCATGTACCGGCAGACTGGTTTCGATGCTCTGCTCGTCGACGTACTGGTTGATCTTGCCGTCGGAGTCGCAGGTCAGATCCTGCAACACCGCACGGCGCAGCGGCTCTTCGTCGAGACGGTGCAGCGGGATGATCGGCAGTACCTGATCGATCGCCCAGGTGTCCGGCAGGCTCTGGAATACCGAGAAGTTGCAGATGTACTTGTCGGCCAGCTTGTCGTTGAGTTCGTCGAGCACCTGACGGTGCGAACGCTGACGCGCCTTCAACGAGTTGTGCAAGCGGCGGCAAACAGCGAAGTAGCACTGCTCGGCCAATGCTTTCTCGGCCAGGGTCAGTTTGCCGTCGGCGTACTGCGAAGCCACGTCGCTCATGTAGTGAGTGGCGCGCCAGTAGGTTTCGGTGACCATTTCAATGTCGGTCGGACCCAGCAGGTCAACCAGCCACTGCACGGTTTCCGGCAGGTTTTCCTTGTTCTCGATCTGCGGCACGTCGTCGTTATGTTTCTCGACGTCGGTCACCTGCACCACCAGCATGGCGTGGTGCGCGGTCAGCGAACGGCCGCTCTCGGAAAAGATGTGCGGGTGCGGCAGGCTCTGCGCGTCGCAGAACTCCTTGAGCATCCCGACCACTACACCGGCGTAATCGTCCATGTCGTAGTTGATCGAACTGGCGTTACGCGAGTGCGTACCGTCGTAGTCCACGCCCAGACCGCCACCAACGTCGATGTGATCGACCGGCAGACCAAGATTGCGCAGTTCGCCGTAGTAACGGATCGCTTCCTTGAAGCCGTGCTGATAGTCGGCCAGGTTGGCAATCTGCGAACCCATGTGGAAGTGCAGCAGGCGGATGCCCTGATCCAGACCGGCAGCGCGGAAACGCTCGACCACCGACAGCAACTGCGCCGCCGACAGACCGAACTTGGATTTTTCGCCACCGGTATCCGCCCACTTCGACGATGCCAGCGACGACAGACGCACGCGCAGGCCGACCTGTGGCTTGACCTTCAGCGAGGCAGCTTCTTCGATGACCAGACCGACTTCGGATTCTTTCTCGATCACGATGAACACGTTGTGGCCGAGCTTCTGGCCCATCAGTGCCAGACGGATGAACTCGCGGTCCTTGTAACCGTTGCAGACGATGGTGCCGCCCTTCGGCGCCAGTGCCAGCACTGCCAGCAGTTCAGGCTTGGAGCCTGCTTCCAGACCGATCGAAACGTCGCGGGTGGCGATGATGTTCTCGATCACTGCTTCCTGCTGGTTGACCTTGATCGGGTACAGCGCGGTGTACTTGCTCTGGTATTCCAGACGCTCGATATTCGCATCGAACGCGCCGGTCAGTTGGCGGACACGGTCTTGCAGGATGTCGGGGAAACGCACCAGCAATGGCAAGGACAAGCCGCTTTTGCGCAGCTGGTCAACTTGCTCGAACAGGTCGATAGGCGAGCTGCTCGGACCGTTCGGACGAACTTCGACGCGACCGGCTTCATTGATCGCGAAATATCCGGCCCCCCAATGGCGAATCCCGTAAACACTGCGGCTGTCCGCAACTGTCCATTGGCTTCCATCGTATTTAAGTGTTCGTCGAACTGACATAGAAGTCCCCTATAAAGAAGTCATAGTGCGTCGCCTGATCTCAGGCCGGCGCAGTCTAAAGAATGAAAATGACGGTTCGTCAGCGGGGCGGTAGACCGCGCTGACAGCGTTGAGTTTAGAAACCGGTCATGAACAGGCTCTGTGAAAACCATGGAGACGACGCCGGATGTGCAACTGTGCAGAGCCGGATCAAGCCGCAGGTGGTTTTCACAGAGGCTGCTAGCCGCCGGACTTCTTCGCTTTGAAACCGAGTTTGATCAGCTCAGCCAAGAGTAGCTCGACATGATCGCCCTGGATTTCGATGATCCCGTCTTTCAGCGCCCCGCCAGTGCCACAACGTTTCTTCAACGTTGTCGCCAGCTCCTTGAGCGGCTCTTCGGCCAATGGCACGCCGGTGATGGTGGTCACCGTCTTGCCGCCACGGCCCTTGCTCTCGCGGCGTACGCGGGCAATGCCGTCGCCGGCAGGGATCACGGTTTGTTTGCAGATACAGGCGTCCACCGGCTTACTGCATTCCGGGCAATGACGACCTGCGTCGGTGGAAAATACCAGGCCACCAAGGGCGGCGAAGGATGCGGCTTTTTTGGCCACCGGCAATCCTCTTGGGAGGACAAAGACTGATCGCAACCTTGGGCAAGGTTATCGACCGCGAAGCCCCACTCAGGCAGGGGCAGCGCTACTGCACCCGACACATTGTCCAGGCGCAGCTTGAAAAGGTCGCGCAGTGTAACGGCAAAAAGCGCAATTGCTAAGAGCCAATCAGCGCCAATTTATGCCTTCTTTGCGACGTCGCTTTGCTGAGCCTTGAGATAGCGCTTCAGGGCTGCCAGAGAGTCCGGGCAATAAGGCTTCTGCTCGATTTCGAGCATGACCTGTTCGACGGGAATAAAGCGTGCTTCGAGCACTTCTTCCGGTTGCAGGATCAACGGCCCGTCCCACACCGCAGAAAACGCCGAACACCACAGACGGTTGCCGGTGTCTTCAAAAAAGAAATGGTCATGAGCGGTCAGCTCAACGCCACTGACGCCCAATTCCTCTTCCAGCTCACGGGCCGCCGACTCGGCGTAGGTTTCAGTGGCCATCACCATGCCACCCGCCGCCACATCCCAGTAACCGGGATAGATCGCTTTGCTCAACGTGCGCCGATGCACGCAAAGCTCACCGGCAGAGTTGAACAGCATGATGTAAGTGCCGCGGCCGATCAGCCCGCGTTCGCGCAAATCGGAGCGCACCAGAGCGCCGAGCAGGTTGTCCTGCTCGTCGACCCAGGCGATGTGTTCGGCATCCGAGGCGGCACGGTGCGCCGCCTCTTTGGCGTTTTGGCTCATGTATCAGCCCTGATTGAGCAGTTGACGCAAATCGATCACTGCCGCGTTAGCCCGGGAAATGTAGTTGGCCATGACCAGCGAGTGGTTGGCCAGCACGCCGAAGCCGCTACCGTTGAGGATCATCGGGCTCCAGACCGGTTCCTGCGAGGCTTCCAGCTCACGGATGATCTGGCGCACGCTGACCGTGGCATTCTTCTTCGCCAGTACATCGGCGAAGTCGACTTCGATGGCGCGCAACAAGTGCGACAGAGCCCAGGCCTGACCACGAGCTTCATAGAAGACGTTGTCGATTTGCATCCACGGAGTCTCGACGACTTCTTCATCAACCTGCGGCACTTGGCCAACGGCCGGCACTTCGGTTTTCAGCGCCGTGTTGAGCTTGACCCGGCCAACACTCGCCGACAGGCGTTGCGACAGCGAGCCCAGACGGGTACCGACGTCGCCCAGCCAGTTGTTGAGGTTGTCGGCGCGGGCATAAAACAGCGCGTTTTTCTGTGTAGGATCAGACAGACGCGCCTGATAACGGCTCAGGGAGTTGATGCCTTCCTGATACTCCGACTCGGTGGACGGCAGAATCCAGCTCTTGTTATCGAAGTTGAAACGCGGCTCGGCCTTGGCCAGATCAGCGTCTTCAGCCGATTGCGACTGCGAACGGGCAAAGTCTTTGCGCAATGCGCGAGTCAGGTCACGCACCTGCACCAGCACGCCGTATTCCCAGCTCGGCATGTTGTCCATCCACAAGCCCGGCGGGAAGCGGTCGTTGGAAATGTAGCCGCCCGGTTTGTCCAGCAGCGTGCCAGCGACAGTCTTGAGGGTTTCGACGGTGGTGTAGCCGACGACCATCTGCTTGCCTTCTTTCTCGGCAGCGAGCTGGGCGTTTTGCGCGACCGGGAACAGCGCCGGTTCTTCGCTCCAGTACCAGCCAAGACCGATGGTCACCAGCAGGTAAATGCCGACCAATGTCGCCAGCGCACGGCTGAACAAAAGCCCGCCCACATAGCTGCGAGCGGCCGACTTGGGCTCGGCGGCACGTTCAGGCGCGCTGCCCGCGCGGTTCTTCCAGTCCAGCATGGCGATATCCTTTCAATCACTTGGGTTCAACGGTTCGACCACAACCATACAACAACGTGCCAAGGCCGGGCACCCGCCATTCAATAGAAGCAGCAAATCGATGATGCCGCATTCATCCGTGATGACTCTAGGGGATTCCCTGAGTCTGCGCTCCGACAAAGTCGAATCACATCAATCAATCGAAGATTGTCCCTTGCAACCCACTGACCCGCGCCGAGCCTCGATGAAACGTCTTCGAGCATGACCATGTCCCCGGCTCACGGGGACATCCACGACGACAAGGTCAAAAACAAAACCGCTCGGTCAGAAACTGAATTGTGTCGCACCGCAGATTATTGATGCATGACACTCGTCTAAGGGAAAAGAGGTGCTAGCATAGAGCCACCAGTCGATCTCAGCATGCAGCCTAACTAGTAGTCAGGATATGACCGAGCCAGAAGACCCCAGCCGTGAGCGTCTCAAGCACCACTTTGCCCAGCGGGTAATTCATCAGGCACGTCAGATTCTTGAGATATGGCAGCGCCTGCAACGCAGTGAGTGGTCCACCGCCGACCTCGCCGAACTGAGCGAGGCCAACCTGCGCCTGCTGCGTTTTGCCGAGCGTTTCGAACAGCCCGAGCACACGCATCTGGCCCGTCACATCAGCCAGTCGCTGGAAGCGGTGGACGCCAATCGCGGACGCCTGAGCAGTGGTCTGATTACTGACCTCAATCGTTTGATGCAGCGCCTGTCGCGCACCGGCCTGCGTCATGGCGACCAACTCGACCAGACCTTTCTGCCACCCCTGCGCAAACCGATTTACGTGATGCTGCAAGACCACGACCGTGCCGAACGGCTGGCCAAGCAGTTGGAGTTCTTCGGCCTTTCGGCGCAGGCGCTGGACAGTGTCGCGGCGTTTCGTTCGTCGATGGTCGAGCGCTTGCCTGCCGCCATCGTGATGGACGTCGACTTCAGCGGTGCCGGCATCGGCCTGAAACTGGCAGCCGAAGCCCAAGTGGGTCTGGAAGAACCACTACCGCTGCTGTTTTTCAGCCTGCACGAAACCGACACCCCGACCCGTCTCGCCGCAGTGCGCGCCGGTGGCCAGGAATTCCTCACCGGCACCCTCGAAGCTTCGAGCCTGCTGGAGAAGATCGAAGTCCTGACCTGCGTCGCCCAGTACGAACCTTATAAAGTGCTGATCATTGATGACTCTCGCGCCCAGGCCTTGCACACCGAACGCCTGCTCAACAGCGCCGGGATCGTCACCCGTACCTTGATCGAACCGATTCAGGCGATGGCCGAGCTGGCGGATTTTCAGCCGGACCTGATCATCCTCGACATGTACATGCCGGCCTGCACCGGTACTGAACTGGCCAAGGTGATCCGCCACAACGACCGCTATGTCAGCGTGCCGATCATTTATCTGTCGGCCGAAGATGATCTGGACAAGCAGCTCGACGCCATGAGCGAAGGCGGCGACGACTTCCTGACCAAGCCGATCAAGCCGCGACACTTGATCACCACGGTGCGCAATCGCGCTGCCCGCGCCCGCAATCTGAAAGCGCGGATGGTCCGTGACAGCCTCACCGGTCTCTACAACCACACGCATATTCTGCAATTGCTCGAAGACTGCTCGTTCCGCGCCCGCCGCGAGAACAAGCCGTTGAGCTTTGCCATGCTCGACATCGACCACTTCAAACGGGTCAACGACAGCCACGGTCATCCGATGGGCGACCGGGTAATCAAAAGCCTGGCATTGTTCCTCAAGCAGCGCTTGCGCAAGACCGACTTCATCGGCCGTTACGGCGGCGAAGAGTTCGCCATCGTCATGCCTGACACTGATATAGATGCCGCGCACAAGGTGCTCGACGAAATCCGTCAGCGCTTTGCCGAAATCCACTACCCGGCCCAGCCGCAGGACTTGTGGTGCACCTTCAGCGCCGGCGTGGTGGAGATGCGCGATGACTGCGACAGCCTGATGATGGCCAGCCAGGCTGACGAGGCGCTGTACCGTGCGAAGGATGGTGGACGCAATCGGGTGCAGACCGCGCGCGACTCAAAGCAAAGTGCCACTTTTTCATCGGATTCCACTGATTCGGTCATAACCCTGTAACAGAACCGCAATAAATTCAGGCGCTTACCATTTCTGCCGTTGGTAGCCGTCATGCGCCTGAAGTTGCTCACCAATCTCAATACTCTCCTGCTGGTCGCCGTCTGCGTGGCCCTCGGCGCCACATTGTGGTGGTCGCAAAAAGCCCTGGAACGCCCGTATCTGTTGATGGAGCGTTACCTGGGGCTGTCGCAGCAATTTCAGAATGACGTGGCACGCAACGTCGAGGATTACCTCGCCAGCGGCGACGCTCTGCGCCTGAGCAGCGCCAGCCAGGCCATCGATGGCTTGCAAAAGGAACTCGGCGAGCTGCCGCCAGCCCTCGCTGACACTTTGCGCCCTAGCCTTTCCGGCCTCGGAGAGTTCAGCAAAAGCGACCTGCTGGCCGCCGGCAAACTCGCCGGCGATCCACAGGCATTGCTGTTGCAGGCCGAGCGTGAATTGAGCGCGAGTCTCGACCAGCTCAGCACTTACGCCAACGGCAATGCCAGCTACCTGACGCCACTGCTCGCCGCCTCTCAGCATCTCGGCAAACTGTCGCTTGCGCGGGACAAACTGGTCAGCAGTGGGCGTAGCGAACTGGCCGCCGACGTTGAGCGCGAGGTGACCAACATCCGCGCTCAGGCCCAAGTGATCGACGCCCTGCCCTTGCTTGGCGTGGTCGCCAGCAATGAATCGAGCAGCGATGATTTCGCCGCGATGATGGGCATCGAAAGCACGGAAAAAGCCGCCACCGAAGATGCAGGTGTCGGCCTCAAGCGTGAACTCAACAGCCTGCTCGGGCGTTACCCGGCGGAGCTGGCGCGCACCCGTGAGCAGATCGAGAAACGCACTGAGCTGAGCACCGCCACCCACCTGAAAATCGCCGCCGTGCAGCAAGCCATTGCCGGCCTGGAGCCAGTGGTGCGCGCCCAGCACGGGCAAATCCAGAGCGAAGTGCGACTGATGCAAGGCCTGATGATCGGCCTGATTCTGCTGATCGCGCTGCTGATCGACACCTTGCAGCGACGTCTGGCCCGTACCCTGACCAACCTCGCACCAGCGCTGTCGACCTGGGCCGAGGGTGATTTCAGTCGTGACATTCACCTGGGCAAGACCAACCGCGAACTGCATGACATCGAAGCTTCGCTCAATCGTCTGCGTGCTTATCTGGTGGATCTGGTCGGGACCATTCGCGGCAATGCCGAACAAGTGGCGGGCAGCAGCCGCACCCTCGCCGAACTGAGCAACGACTTGCACAGCGGCGCCGAGCATCAGGCCGGTGATACGGCGCTGATTCGTGATTCCCTCGGCGAACTTGAGGCAACCATTCAGCAAGTGGCCGGCGACGCGCGGCAAGCGGCCGATGCCAGCCGCCACGCCGGGCTCGCCGTCGAGCACGGGCAAACCGTGATCGGCCAGAGCCTCACCGGACTGCACGCACTGGTGGGCGAGGTGCAAGGCAATGCGCAGATGATCGAGCATCTGGCAGAAGAGTCGGCAACCATCGGCGGTGTGCTGACGGTGATTCGCTCGATTGCCGACCAGACCAATCTGTTGGCGCTGAACGCCGCCATCGAAGCGGCTCGCGCCGGGGAAATGGGTCGGGGATTTGCCGTAGTCGCCGAAGAGGTTCGTTCACTCGCACAGCGCACGGCGGGTGCGACCGCAGAAATCCAGACGCTGATTGCCGGCCTGCAAACCGCAGCCCGGCAGTCGGTGGAGGGCATGCGGGCGCAGGTCGAACATGCCGAAGCCACGGCCAATCAGGCGCAGGCGGCGGACGGTGCGCTGGATAAAATCGTCGGGGCGATTCAGACCATTTCCGATACGGCGATTCGTATTGCCGATGTCACCGCCCAGCAAAGTGGCGCGGTCAGTGAGATTCGTGATCACAGCGAGCGGATTCACCAGTTGGGTGGGGATAACTTGCTGCGTATCGGCCAAGGTCGGGAACAGGGGGAGAATCTGCTGGTATTGGGCGGGCAACTGCATACAGCCGTTCAGGCCTTCCGCGTCTGACAAGTCGCCTTCGCGAGCAAGCTCACTCCCACATTGGAATGCATCCCCCTGTGGGAGCGAGCTTGCTCGCGAAGGCGACAGCCCCGGCACTTCAAATGACCGGATTTAATTGCTTGGTCACATATTTCGCGCAAACATCGGCCATCGTGCTGGCTATTGCATAGAACTGGACAGTCACAAAGTCTTTGCGGCATAGTCGCCGGATTCTGAACATTGCTCACCCATAACAAGGACAACGCAGATGGCAACGCTACTGGTGCTGCACGGCCCCAACCTGAACCTGCTCGGCACCCGTGAACCGGGTACCTATGGGTCGACGACCCTGGCGCAGATCAATCAGGACCTGGAGCGCCGCGCCCGCGAAGCCGGCCATCATCTGCTGTACCTGCAAAGCAACGCCGAGTATGAATTGATCGACCGTATCCACGCCGCCCGCGATGAAGGCGTGGACTTCATTCTGATCAATCCAGCAGCTTTTACGCATACAAGTGTCGCATTACGTGACGCGCTGCTGGCGGTGAGCATCCCATTCATCGAAGTGCATTTGTCCAACGTGCACAAACGCGAACCTTTCCGCCATCACTCTTACTTCTCCGACGTAGCGGTGGGAGTGATCTGCGGCCTTGGCGCCAGAGGTTATCGTCTGGCCC
>NZ_JBIUXX010000028.1:4978-5356 GCF_044744235.1 Pseudomonas sp. NPDC087346 | reverse complement strand
ATATCCGTAAAGTTAAGAAACTGATCGAATTGCTGGAAGAGTCCGGCATCGACGAGCTCGAGATCAAGGAAGGCGAAGAGTCCGTACGTATCAGCCGCCACAGCAAGACCCCGGCTCAGCAGTACTATGCTCCTGCGCCAATGCAAGCTCCGGCCGCCGCGCCTGTCGCTGCTCCGGCTGCTGCCGCTGCACCTGCCGCGCCTGCTGCTCCAGTGCTGAACGGCACCGTTGCCCGCTCGCCGATGGTAGGTACGTTCTACCGTAAATCTTCGCCAACCTCGCCGTCCTTCGTTGAAGTCGGCCAGACCGTGAAGAAAGGCGACACTCTGTGCATCGTCGAAGCCATGAAGATGATGAACCACATCGAAGCTGAAACCA
>NZ_JBIUXX010000028.1:0-4968 GCF_044744235.1 Pseudomonas sp. NPDC087346 | reverse complement strand
TCAAGACCGTCGCCGTTTACTCCAAGGCCGACAAAGAGCTGATGCACCTGGGTCTGGCAGACGAATCCGTCTGCATCGGCCCGGCTTCTGCCGCGCACTCTTATCTGCACATCCCGGCCATCATTGCAGCAGCCGAAGTGACTGGCGCTACCGCCATTCACCCAGGCTACGGCTTCCTCGCGGAAAACGCCGACTTTGCCGAGCAGGTAGAGAATTCCGGTTTCGCATTCATCGGCCCGAAAGCCGACACCATTCGCCTGATGGGCGACAAGGTATCGGCCAAGCACGCGATGATCGAAGCTGGCGTTCCAACCGTTCCCGGTTCCGATGGCCCACTGCCGGAAGACGAAGAAACGGCGCTGCGCATTGGCCGTGAAGTTGGCTACCCGGTGATCATCAAAGCCGCTGGCGGCGGTGGTGGTCGCGGCATGCGCGTTGTGCATAAAGAAGAAGACCTGATCGCCTTCGCCAAGCTGACCCGCACCGAAGCCGGTGCAGCGTTCGGCAACCCGATGGTCTATCTGGAAAAATTCCTGACCAACCCGCGTCACGTGGAAGTTCAGGTGCTTTCCGATGGTCAGGGTCACGCGATCCATCTGGGCGACCGCGATTGCTCGCTGCAACGCCGTCACCAGAAAGTTCTCGAAGAAGCGCCGGCACCGGGCATCGACGAGAAGGCTCGCCAAGAAGTTCTGGCGCGCTGCGTCAAGGCTTGCATCGATATCGGTTACCGTGGCGCCGGCACTTTCGAGTTCCTGTACGAGAACGGTAGTTTCTACTTCATCGAAATGAACACCCGTGTTCAGGTGGAGCACCCGGTTTCGGAAATGGTCACTGGTATCGACATCGTCAAGGAGATGCTCAGCATCGCCGCTGGCAACAAGCTGTCGTTCACTCAGGATGACGTGGTTATCCGCGGTCACTCGCTGGAATGCCGGATCAACGCTGAAGACCCAAAAACCTTCATGCCGAGCCCGGGTACGGTCAAGCATTTCCACGCTCCAGGCGGCAACGGCGTTCGCGTCGATTCGCACCTGTACAGCGGTTATGCGGTTCCACCGAACTACGACTCGCTGATCGGCAAGCTGATCACTTACGGCGCAACCCGCGAAGAAGCCATGGCACGCATGCGCAATGCCCTGGACGAAATCGTGGTTGACGGGATCAAGACCAACATCCCGCTGCACCGTGATCTGGTTCGTGACGAAGGCTTCTGCAAAGGGGGCGTGAACATTCACTACCTCGAGCACAAGCTGGCTGGCGAGAAGCACTAAGCTTCAGCCCGCACCAGACAAAGCCGCCTTCGGGCGGCTTTGTTGTTTCTGAAAGCAAAGTCAAAAGATCGCAGCCTTCGGCAGCTCCCACAGGGGATCTCATTCCAATGTAGGAGCTGCCGAAGGCTGCGATCTTTTGATCTTCAACCATGTTCGTGTTCTGCGCCGCGCTCGCGTAAACTTGCGCGCTTCTCGCAGGCCGCTAGGCTGCAATCAATATTTTTCAAAGGTGCCCGCCATGCCTTGGCTGCAAGTACGACTCGCCATCAGCCCGGAACAAGCCGAAACCTACGAAGACGCTTTCCTTGAAGTCGGCGCCGTATCGGTGACCTTCATGGACGCCGAAGATCAGCCGATCTTCGAGCCGGAACTCAACACCACCCCGCTGTGGTCGCACACGCACCTGCTGGCCTTGTTCGAAGGTGGCACCGAAGCCGCCAGCGTACTGGCCCATCTGGAACTGCTGACCGGCAGCCCGCTGCCCGAGCATCACAGCGAAGTCATTGAAGACCAGGACTGGGAACGCAGCTGGATGGATGGTTTCCAGCCAATGCAGTTCGGCCAGCGCCTGTGGATCGTGCCGAGCTGGCACGCCGCACCCGAGCCTGATGCGGTCAATCTGCTGCTGGACCCGGGCCTGGCGTTCGGCACCGGCACGCACCCGACCACCGCGCTGTGCCTGGAATGGCTCGACGGCCAGGATCTGAAAGACTGCAACGTGCTCGATTTCGGCTGCGGCTCGGGGATTCTCGCTATCGCCGCGCTGCTGCTCGGCGCGAAACAAGCGGTCGGCACCGACATCGACGTGCAAGCGCTGGAAGCATCGCGCGATAACGCCGGACGCAACGGCATTGCCGACGAACTGTTCCCGCTGTACCTGCCGGAAGATCTGCCGCAGGTCAAAGCCGATGTACTGGTCGCCAATATTCTGGCCGGCCCGCTGGTTTCGCTGGCGCCGCAGTTGTCGAGCCTGGTCAGGTCGGGCGGCCGTCTGGCGCTGTCGGGTATTCTTGCCGAGCAAGGTAATGAAGTCGCCGCCGCTTATGCTCAGGACTTCGATCTGGACCCGATTGCCAATCGCGATGGCTGGGTGCGCATCACCGGGCGTCGGCGCTAGAATGACCGCCTGCATAATCCGGATCGCCGCATGACCGACAGCTTCGTCACCCAGTGCCCGCATTGCCAAACCAGCTTCCGCGTCAGCCATGCTCAATTGAGCGTGGCCCGCGGAGTGGTTCGCTGTGGCTCCTGCCTGCAAGTGTTCAACGCAGCCAAACAGCTGCTTGAACAACACGCCGGCAAGGATGCGGTTATTCCGGTGGCGCCAGCCATCGTCGAGCCGTCGCCGGTGATCGAACCGCCGCCGGTCATCGTCGAACCGCCAGTTCCAGCGCCACGCGCCATCAGCCAAAAGCAATGGAGCGCCACCGAACTGGATCTGGACAGTCTGGATCTGGACGAAGAACTCGCCCGCCTCGAACAACGGGAAATCCAGCCGACAACCGAATTCGGTCGTCAGCGCGAAGACTCTTTGAGCGCCCGACGCGACAGCCCCGACGGCGATGACCCGGTTTGGCGCGACAGCCTGTTCAGCGAGCGCGCCGATCAGCACACGCCGGAGACAGAACCGGAAATCGACGAAATCGAACCGGCAGACAATCACCGCACCGAGCCGTCACTGACGCTCGAACCGGTGGATCTGGACGACGAACCGCCGATCCCGCAACTGCGCCTGCACGACCCGATCGATCCGGCGGCCCGCCGCGAACGCCTGTCCGCCGCCGCGGAGCCCGACGATGACCTGCCGCCCATCGAAGCGCCGCGCAAAAAGCGCGAACGTGCCGAGCCAGGAGTTCGCGCCGAAGTCCTGCAAGATCTGACCGATGACCCACTCCAGCTCGACTGGCAAAAACGCCGCTCTCCTTGGGGTCGTCGCCTGATCTGGCTGACTTTGGTGTTGCTGGCCGCTGCTGGCCTCGCCGGGCAATACATCGCTTATCACTTCGACGAACTGGCGCGCCAGGACCAGTACCGCCCGTGGTTTCAGGAGTTCTGCCCGCAGATCGGCTGCACGGTGCCGTCCAAGGTCGACATCGCGAAAATCAAAAGCAGTAACCTGGTGGTGCGCAGCCACCCGGAGTTCAGCGGTGCATTGGTGGTGGATGCGATCATTTATAACCGCGCGACGTTCTCCCAACCGTTTCCGCTGCTGGAACTGCGCTTCGCCGACCTTAACGGCAAGCTGATCGCCAGTCGTCGCTTCAAACCCGGCGAATACCTCAGCGGCGATCTCGAAGGACTGGCAGAAATGCCGCAGCAGACGCCGATCCACATCGCTCTGGACATCCTTGACCCAGGCCCAAAAGCGGTGAATTACAGCCTGAGCTTCCACTCGCCCGAGTGAGCTGCCGCAGCGTTTCAGGTTTGACGGCAGTTTTCTGACTTTGCATCCGGCAACCAAACCGCTGGCAATAACAGAATAACTGTTCAGATTTTGTTCAATTCAGCCTTTATCCAGTCATCGAGAGCGGGTATCATGCCAACCCTTTTTCGAACTCTCATGATCCGGCCCCACTTCAGGGAAGTCCTATGTCGGCGGTACGCATCGGCCCATACATATTGCAGAACGGCTTGATTCTCGCCCCGATGGCGGGGGTCACCGATCAGCCCTTTCGTCAGCTGTGCAAGCGTTTGGGCGCAGGGCTTGTAGTCTCGGAAATGGTCACCAGTGACATGAGCCTGTGGAATACCCGCAAGTCGCGCATGCGCATGATCCACGAAGGCGATCCCGAACCCCGTTCGGTGCAGATTGCCGGTGGCGATGCGCAGATGCTGGCGGATGCAGCACGGGCCAACGTCGAACTGGGCGCACAGATTATTGATATCAACATGGGTTGCCCGGCGAAAAAAGTCTGCAACAAGGCTGCCGGTTCCGCGCTGTTGAAAGATGAAGCACTGGTCACCGAGATCCTGCACGCCGTCGTGGCGGCAGTTGATGTGCCGGTGACCTTGAAGATCCGCACTGGCTGGGATCGCGACAACAAGAACGGCCTGAACGTGGCGAAGATCGCTGAGCAGGCCGGCATTACAGCGCTGGCGGTGCATGGCCGTACCCGCGCCGATCTGTACACCGGTGAAGCCGAGTACGACACGATTGCCGCGATCAAGCAGGCCGTGTCGATACCGGTGTTTGCCAATGGCGATATTGATTCGCCGGAAAAGGCCCGTTACGTGCTCGACGCGACCGGTGCCGATGGCCTGTTGGTAGGCCGAGCCGCTCAAGGGCGGCCGTGGATTTTTCGCGAGATCGATCACTTCCTGCGCACCGGCGAGAAATTGCCGGCGCCGGAGCTGGTCGAGGTGGAACGCATTCTGCTGGAACATCTGGCCGCCCTTCACACTTTCTATGGGGATGTGATGGGCGTGCGCATTGCGCGCAAGCATGTGGGCTGGTATCTCGCAACCTTGCCGGGCGCCAGGGAGTTTCGCGCCCACTTCAATCGTTTGGATGGTACGGAAACACAATGCGCCAACGTTCGGGAGTTCTTCGCCGAGCGTTACAAGAGCCTGACAGGGGACGAAAAAGGGGTGGCCGCATGACGATGATGACAGAGACTTTAGTGAGTGGAACAACACCCGTGAGCGACAACGTGAATTTGAAACAGCACCTCAATACCCCGAGCGAAGAAGGCCA
>NZ_JBIUXX010000027.1:89654-90080 GCF_044744235.1 Pseudomonas sp. NPDC087346 | reverse complement strand
GGCGCAGATGCACAGCGTCGGTCTGATCAACGCGCACTACTGGCTCGCGACCATCGGTACCGTTCTGTACATCGCTTCGATGTGGGTCAACGGCATCACTCAAGGCCTGATGTGGCGTGCAATCAACGATGACGGCACCCTCACCTACTCGTTCGTCGAAGCGCTGCAAGCCAGCCACCCGGGCTACATCGTCCGTGCGCTGGGCGGTGCATTCTTCGCCAGCGGCATGTTCCTGATGGCTTACAACGTCTGGCGCACCGTGCGCGCCTCGAACCCGGCTGAAGCCGAAGCCGCCGCCACGATTGCTGTAGTTGGAGCTCACTGATGAAGCATGAAGCTGTCGAGAAGAATATTGGTCTGCTGGCCTTCTTCATGGTCATCGCCGTCAGCGTCGGTGGCCTGACTCAAATCGTTCCGCTGTTTTTC
>NZ_JBIUXX010000027.1:89051-89645 GCF_044744235.1 Pseudomonas sp. NPDC087346 | reverse complement strand
TCTACATCCGCGAAGGCTGTGTCGGCTGCCACTCGCAGATGATCCGTCCGTTCCGTGCCGAAACCGAACGCTACGGCCACTACTCGGTCGCCGGTGAAAGCGTCTGGGATCACCCGTTCCTGTGGGGTTCCAAGCGTACCGGTCCGGATCTGGCCCGGGTGGGTGGTCGTTACTCCGATGACTGGCAGCGTGCGCATTTGTACAACCCGCGCAACGTTGTTCCCGAGTCGAAAATGCCGGCTTATCCGTTCCTCGTGGAGAACAAGCTCGACGGTAAGGACACTGCAAAAAAAATGGAGGTCTTGCGCACGCTTGGCGTCCCTTACACCGATGAAGACATCGCCGGTGCGAAGGATGCCGTGAAGGGCAAAACCGAAATGGACGCGCTGGTGGCCTATCTGCAAGGCCTGGGCACCATCATCAAAAGCAAACGGTGATCTGATGGATATCGGGATGATTCGTGGCCTGGGCACCGTGGTTGTGATGGTGGCCTTCATCGGTCTGGCGCTGTGGGTGTTCAGCCCCAAGCGCAAGTCGGAGTTTGAAGATGCGACCTTGCTGCCCTTCGCGGATGATCCCGAAGCCATCAAGCAC